>JAUWMD010000269.1 GCA_030613345.1 Candidatus Krumholzibacteriota bacterium | reverse complement strand
TCTCCTCGAGATCGTAGGGATCGACCTCGCGGACGTGTTCCACTCCGACGGCCCGGCAGATCGCCTTCAGGTCGACGGCGTTTGTCTTTTCGCCCATCAGGGTCTTCGCGGTCGCCGGGTTGTCCTGTCCTCCCGTCATGGCGGGGATCCTGTTGTCGACGATGATGTTCGTCGTGTTAGTCTTGTTGTAGACGGCTGATGCGAGTGCCGTGATGCCGCTGTGGAGGAAGGTGCTGTCCCCGATGAGGGAGACGAACTTGCCTTCGCTCTTGCCCGCCTTCGTTATTCCGAAGGCATGTCCGATCGATGCGCCCATGCAGAGACAGGTATCGATCTGGCTGAGCGGGGGAAGGGCCCCGAGCGTGTAACACCCGATGTCGCCCGTCGTATAGAGCTTGAGCTTCTTCATCGCGACCATCATTCCCCTGTGAGGGCATCCCGAGCAGAGCACCGGAGGCCTGGGAAGGACCTCCTCCGGCTCGGCCGACGAGGTGGACGATTTGACGGACGCGTCGAGAAGGCCCGCCTCGATGAACCCGTCCCTTACCCGGTCGACATTGAGCTCGAGGTGGTTCGAGAAGTATTTCTTTCCCTCGACCTCGATGCCTGCGGCCCTGATCTGCTCCTCGTAGAAAGGCTCGAGCTCCTCGACGACGAAGAGCTTCTTCACCTCGGCGGCGAAGCTGGCGATCTTCTTCATCGGGAGGGGATAACCCATGCCGAGCTTGAGGATGCTCGCTTCCGGCATGGCCTCTTTCACGTGCTGGTACGATATGCTGCCCGTTATGATGCCGACGTCGGTATCGTTCCATTCTATCCTGTTAAGGTCTGTCGTCTCGGCATACTCCTTGAGGCTCTCGAGCCTTTCGATGACGACCTTGTGGCGTTTGGCCGCATAGGCGGGCATCATGACGTATTTCGTGATATTGCGCTCGAAACCCCCGTGCTCGACCGTCTCGCGCTCGCCTATCTCGACGATCCCCTTCGAGTGCGAGATGCGGGTCGTGATGCGAAGCATGACGGGAGTGTCGAACTGCTCGCTGATCTCGAATGACGCCTTGACGAAATCCTTCGCCTCCTGGCTGTCGGACGGCTCGAGGACGGGAATCGAGGCGAACTTGCCGTAACAGCGGTTGTCCTGCTCGTTCTGTGACGAGTGAAGGCTCGGATCGTCGGCACTTACGAGGATCAGGCCCGCGCCGACGCCGGTGTAGGTGAGCGACATGAGCGGGTCGGCGGCTACGTTGACGCCGACGTGCTTCATGACGGCGATCGTCCGCGCTCCGCCGTAGCTCGCGCCGACGGCGACCTCGAGGGCGACCTTCTCGTTTATCGCCCATTCGGCGTAGACGTCGTCCTTGAAGAACCTTGCGATAGTCTGAAGTATCTCCGTGCTGGGCGTTCCAGGGTAAGCCGACGCGAATTCGCCGCCGTATTCGTACACGCCTCGGGCAAGAGCCTCGTTTCCGGACAGAAGCATTTCCATATCAGGGTCCCTCCCGGTTTTCTGAATCTATTGAATTCACGGTTGCGATAATCAGAGGTTGAAACATAGCCATTGAAAGCTAAACGAAATACCGGAAAAACTCAACTGTTTATAGAAAAGAAACGAGCAAAAAAACGATTGTCTGTGCCCGCTGGAATCCCTTATGATTAAAAAAGTTACTGCATCAGCGGGAGAATGCGAATGGTTGAAAAGCCCACCTTCGAGACGACAGGGGAAATAACGAGGTTCGACGAGAGGGATACGGTCTTCTCGAGGGAAGCCCTCGTTTCGGGCAGCCCCGAGGAGACCGAGTATCACCGACTGAATCCCGACATGGCCGACGTCGACGCCAGGCTGGCCAGATTCATCGTATCAAAGATGGAGGGCGGGGAGGATGTCGACCAGCTCGCCCGCGCCGTCTACGAATCGCATTTCATCCCTCCCGCCGCGCTCGCGCTTCCCGGCATGGTCGACGGGACGCCCGAATCCTCGAGGATCGAATGGGACCGCGAGGGTGCGTCGGCGAGGATAAAGGAGTTCGCTTACGCGCTGGGCGCTGAGGACGTGCGCATCGGCCCCCTGAGGCAGGAATGGGTCTACTCGCACAAGGGCTCGAGGCCGTTCTTCCGCGAGGAATATGTCAATCCTCCCTACTTCAGTGGAACCCCGGAAGATTATCAGGGGAAGCTGTACGGTGACGCGATCGAGCTCGACCACCCGACGGCCATTTCCATCGCTTTCAGGCAGGAGAAGGAGATGACGGCGACCGGCTCGACGCGTGCGGTCGATTTCGAGGTCGGGAGGGTATACGCCCTTTCAGCGCTTGTCTCGGTACAGCTCGCCAGGTTCATAAGGGCGCTGGGATGGCGGGCGAGGGCGCATCATCTGAGAAACTACCTCGTGCTCTGCGTCCCCGTCGCGGTCGACGCGGGCATAGGCGAGCTCGCGCGCTGCGGGTATGTGGTCAGCCGCTCCCTCGGGGCGAATTTCAGGCTCGCCACTGTCACTACCGACATGCCGCTCGCCTGCGACGGCCCCGTCGACATAGGCATGCAGGACTTCTGCTCGAAATGCATGAAGTGCGCGACGAACTGCCCTTCCGGCGCTATCTCCGACGGGGAAAAGATCGAGGTCAGAGGCGTGCGGAAATGGAAGATCAATCCCGAGGCCTGCCTGCTCTACTGGGGAAAGACGGGGTACACCTGTTCGATCTGTCAGGCCGTCTGTCCCTGGACGAAGCCGAAAAAGCTCCTCCACAGGGGTGTCGCCGCCGTGGCGGTAAACGTTCCCTGGCTCAGGAGGGCGCTCGTGCTCGGTGATGATATCGTCTACGGGGCGAAGTTCAGGCCCGCGCACATTCCCGAATGGCTCAGGGTTGCGGGGGGGCGTACCAGAGGGTCCAGCGGTCGGTAGATCCGACCGCGGCCTGTATGAAAAACAAGCCGTAGCCCTCCGGCCGCTTTTCCGAGGGATGCAGCCGTGCGAGCGCACCTCCCGCAAGGGCGGACCTGATCTCGGGAAATATCTTCTCCGATCCCTTCTCGAGCCTGATATCGATGCGGTGGCGGGGCCAGCAGGGCCCTTCACGGATAACGACCAGATGCGGCACGCCGCAGATCCCGACTCCGAGAGAATCAAGAAGCGACGCGAGGCCCGCCGCCGTTTCCCTGTAAAGCTCAACCGGCGCGCGTTCCACCGAGAGGATGGAGATCCTTATATGGGACGAATTCCCGTCACAGGAAGAAATAAAAGTCATGTCAAGGGGGATAGTGTCGGCAGAGCAGCCGCCGATGCGCTTCGACTCCGAACGTCCATCGCCCGTGCATGCGCCTGCGAGGAAGAGGCCCGACAGAAGGGCGGCT
>JAUWMD010000096.1 GCA_030613345.1 Candidatus Krumholzibacteriota bacterium | reverse complement strand
GGGTCTCGAATGTGTGCTTTCCCATCTTATCGATCTCGGTGATCGCGAGATACTTGTTATGGAAGATCATGTCGGTGTCGATGTCGTCCATCAGACGCCCGTCCGGCTCGGTTATTATCCGCGCCCTCCCCTTTATTACTGTGGGGCAGTCGGCGGCCTGTCCGGTGCGGGATCTCGGTACGGGCTTACCAGCCTTTTTCGATCCCTCGTCTATCCACGAGATCGTCTCGAGAGCGGGCTCCCCGGTGAACTCCTCGTCGGGGACGAAGTCGATCAGTTCGATGTCGAGTCCGGCAGGCGATACTATCTCGCCCGCGATGATCGACGCCGCCGCGACGGCGGGACTGACGAGGTATGTATCGCCCTTGCCCTGCTTGCCGGCGAAGTTCCTGTTCGAGGTGCTCAGCTGCACCTCCCCCTTCCCGACCATGCCGAGCTGGCCCGAGGCGCATCCGCCACATCCCGGATTGGTGACGAGCCCGCCCGCCTCGATGAAGATCTTCAGGATACCCTCTTCGAGCATCCTCTCGTAGACCTCCTCGGTGGCGGGGACTACTTTGAGGCTCGTGCCTTCCTTGATCCTCTTTCCCTTCAGAATAGAGGCGGCGTGGACCATGTCCTCGAACCGTCCGTTCGTGCACGAGGCGATGATCGCCGTGTCGATCCTCGTGCCGGCGATCTCGCTTATCTTCTTCACGTTCGACGGGCTCGCGGGACAGGCGGCCAGCGGCTCGAGCTCCGAGATATCGATCGTTATCGTATCGTCGTACGAGGCGTCGGCGTCTGCCGTGACCGGCTCGACCTTCCCTCCACCCGAGCGCCTCTCGACGTACGAGGCGACCGCGTCGCTGACCGGCAGGAAAGCGGCGATCGCACCCATCTCCGTCGCCATGCTTGCAACAGTGATCCTTCCCGCGAGGCTGAGCGCATCTGTACCCGAACCGGAGAATTCGATGACTTTGCCGAGCGCTCCTGCCGAGCCGAGTCGGCTGATCACGGCAAGTGCGATATCCTTTGCCGTCACGGGGAACTCGGTAGTGCCTTCGAGTAATACCCTCATCGACGATGGAACCTCAAACCAGTTACGGCCCGCGGCCCATATATAGGCGATGTCGCGGTCGCCCATTCCCTGCCCGAAACATCCGACTGCCCCCATGATGTTTAGATGACTGTCGGTGCCGACGAATATCTCGCCCGGCTTGCCGAGGCCTCGCTCCATCGCGATGTGCGAACCTATTCCGGCTCTCACGTCGTAGACACGCACTCCCGTCTCGCGCGCAAAATCCCTGCATATCTGCTGGTTCTCGGCGTATCCTGTCGTGTTGGCCGGGACATTGCAGTCGAATGTGAAACAGGTCTTTTCAGGGTCGTCGATCCACGGGCTCTCATAGTTTTCCTTCAGGTTCTTCACTACGCTCGCGCCGCCGAAGTCCCTGGCCGTCCTGACGTCTATCCCGATCCAGACGACGTCCCCGGCCGTAACGTCCTTTCCCGCGTGCGCGGAAAGGATCTTCTCGATAATAGTCTTGTCTGCCATCTGATCCCCCCGGAGAAGGAATGCAGGCCGGCCCGACAGGCGGACCGGCCCCGTTCCCTGAGCCTTACATGTTCCTTACGACTTCCTCCGCGATCTCGAGCGTACTGTTTGAGCCGCCCATGTCGTATGTACGGATCTTCTCGTCCGCGATAGTCTTCGATACGCTCTTATCGATCTTTGCGGCCATGTCCGTCTCGCCGAGCCACTCGAGCATGAGACGCGTGGTCAGGAGCATCGCCATCGGATTGACCTTGTACTGTCCGTAGTACTTCGGCGCGCTTCCGTGTGTCGGCTCGAAGACTGCGTATTTATCGCCGATGTTGGCCGAGGAGGCGAATCCGAGACCGCCTACGAGCTGGGCGGCGAGGTCGGAGATAATGTCGCCGAACATGTTCGAGGCGACCAGCACGCTGTAGTCCCCGGGATTCTTCACCAGCCACATACACATCGCGTCGATGTTCGTCTCCCACAGTTCGATGCCCGGGAAGCCCTTCGCGATCTCCCTGGCGGCACGGATCATCATGCCGCTCGTCTCCCTTATTACGTTCGGCTTCTCGACGACTGTCACCGACGGCCTGCCGGTCTTCTTCGCGTACTCGAAGGCGGCGCGGACGATCCTCTCGCAGCCCTTCTTCGTGAATATCCTCATGCTGATCGCGAGTTCCTCGCCGGGCACATCGACGAACCTGTGGAACTTCTTGTGCTTGCTGTCAAGAAACGCCTTCATGTCGTCCTCGACCGGGTTGAACTCAACGCCGGCGTAGAGGCCCTCGGTGTTCTCCCTGAATACGACGAGGTCTATCCCATCCTTGAAGTTCAGCGGGTTGCCGGGGAATGCCTTGCACGGCCTGAGGTTCGTGTGGAGATCGAATCGCTGCCTCAGCGCCACGATCGGACTCGAGTATGAAAATCCTTTGTCGCGGAGCTCCGGTGCGAGCTCCTCGGCCGCCTCGTCGCGCGGCTTCGATGTGATCGCGCCGAAGAGGGCGCAGTCCGTGTTCTGACAGAGCTCGATAGTCCTGTCGGGAAGTGGATTCCCCTCGCTCTTCCAGAACTCCCAGCCGATATCGCCCGGGATATACTCGGCGTCGAGCTTCAGCGCATCGAGAACGATCTTGGCCGCTTCCATGACCTCGTTTCCAACACCGTCACCGGGCAGCCACGCGATCTTGTACATTCTCTCCTCCTTCTGGTGATAGAGGCCGCCGGGCCTTGCGGCCTGGCAGCCTCCATTTCATTTATTCGCCTGTATCATTCAAGGCTTTTCCAGCTGCCCGATCCACTACTCGGGCAGCTTGATGAACCCGTTGTCCTGGAGCGAATCGAAGGCGCCCCTGGCGAGCTTGATCTTCTCCTCGGCCATCTTGTACAACTCGTCGTACGAGAGATCGAGCCTCGCGACGCCCTGCTCGATAGCCTTGCGCCCGACAGCGGCGGCCTCGCGCGGGAAGACCGCCCACTCGTCCATGGTCGGCACGAGATAGTCCTCGTGCATCCCGTTGTCCTCGGCAGTCTTCGCAAGCTCGACTGCTGCGGCGACGCACATCTCGTCGGTGATAGTCTTCGCCATCACGTCGAGGGTGCCGCGGAAGATGCCGGGGAATCCGAGCGAGTTGTTGACCTGATTGGGAAAATCGCTCCTGCCGGTGGCGACGATCCTCGCTCCGGCCTCCTTCGCCTCCCAGGGATAGATCTCGGGGATCGGGTTGGCGCATACGAAGACGATCGAGTCATCGGCCATCGACGCGATCCATTCCTTCTTGACCGTATCGGGGCCCTGCTTCGAGAGTGCGATCAGGACGTCGGCGCCCTTGATGGCAACCTCTGGTCCGCCGGAGAGACCCTCACCGTTCGTGATCTGGGTCATCTCCCATTTCTCCTTGTACGATTCCTTCAGGTCGGCCTCGCGGCTCTCGTGGAGGATGCCCTTGCTGTCGATCATGACGATGTTCTTCGGATCGACTCCGGCGAGGATGATCATCCGCGATATGCAGATGTTTGCCGCTCCGGCGCCGAGCAAGGCGATCTTGACCTCTTCAAGCTTCTTGCCGACGATCTTGACGGCGTTGATCAGGCCGGCCAGGGTCACGGCAGCGGTGCCCTGCTGGTCATCGTGCCAGACCGGGATGCGGCACTCTTTCCTCAGCGTATCGAGAACACGGAAACACTTCGGCTGCGATATGTCCTCGAGGTTGAAGCCGCCGAACGAGGGCTGCAACAGCTTTACCATCTCGATGAACTTGTCTGGATCCTTCGTATCGAGGCAGATCGGAACGGCGTCGCCGCCGCCGAGATACTTGAACAGGAGCGCCTTGCCCTCCATCACGGGCATGGCCGCCTCGGGGCCGATGTCGCCCAGGCCGAGCACGCGGGTTCCGTCCGAGATTACAGCTATCATGTTCGCCTTGTTCGTATGCTCGAATACCGTCTCGGGATTCTCGGCGATGTCGAGACACGGCTTGGCCACACCGGGGGTGTACCATATCGCGAAATCGTCGATATTCCTGATGCAGCACTTCGGCATGACGCTGAACTTGCCCTTGTAGAAGGGATGCAGCTTCATCGCATCGATACCGGGCTGCCTCGCCTTCGCGAGCAGTTCTTCCTTGGTCATCTTCTCTGACATCTGACCGACCTCCCCGGGGTTACCCCGTGTGTTATAATACGCGCCCTGCGCGCCTGACCCTGACGTTTATGTTCGACCGGCGCCCGGCACGGACCGTCTCTTCCCGCACCGACGACCGGTTTGGCTCCCTACTCCGCGAGCAGCTCTTCCCCAGTCTTCCACCCCTCATCGAAGGCCTTCATATTGATTTCCTCTGTTCCCTTCGGGACGCGCGCGAGGATCGCCTTCCTCATTGACTCCTCGGTGACCACTCCCGCTATCTTCGAGAGGATACCGAGGGCGACGATATTGGTCACGACCACCTTGCCTATTTTATCAGCGGCAATGCTCGTAATCGGCGCCGAGTAGAGCTTGAAGCTCCCCCCCGGAGGATCCTTGACCATCTCGCTGTCGACGATCATGATACCGTCTTCCTTGAGGTCGCCGCTGTACTTCGTGCACGATTCCTGGGTGAGTGACAGGAGCAGGTCGAGATCCATCGCCTTGGGATAATCGATCTCCCCGTCCTTTATGACAACCTCTGCCTTGCTCGCCCCTCCCCTCGCCTCGGGGCCGTAGCTCTGCGTCTGGACGGCGTTGTGCCCGTCGTATATCGCTGCCGCCTCGGCGAGGATCTTCCCCGCGAGGATCAGTCCCTGTCCGCCCGAACCGCTGAGCCTGACGTCGTATCTGTCCATCATTCCTCCGGTCTCATCTTCTCGATGAGCTTTGCGTACTCGGCGGTGAATTCCGGTTTCTCAATATCCCTGAGGATACCGGTCCTGAACCTGCCCTTGCGCTCCTCGCCGGTCATCTTCTCCCACTTTTCGACCGAGACGACCGTGTCGCGCAGCTGCTCCATCATCTTCACCGGGCTGGCCATCTTGTTTCTCCGGCCGAACGCCGTCGGGCACGGAGAGACGACCTCGACGAGCGAGAATCCCTTCTTCTGCAGCGCCTTCCCGATCAGGGTCTCGAGTTTTTTAACGTGGTAGGCATCGCCCCTGGCAACGAAGGAGGCCCCGGCCGCGATGGCCAGTCCGCTGATGTTGAACGCAGGCTCGAGGTTGCCGTGCTGCGCCGTCGAAGCGTTGGCTCCCCTCGGGGTCGTCGGCGAGCACTGACCACCCGTCATCCCGTAGATATAGTTGTTATAGAGGAGTACGGTGAGGTCGATGTTGCGTCTAGCGGCGTGGATGAAGTGGTTGCCGCCTATCGCCGTCGCGTCGCCGTCACCTGTCACCACGATCACATTGAGATCGGGATTCGCTATCTTCACTCCCGTGGCAAATGCTATGGCGCGTCCGTGAGTCGTGTGAAGCGTGTTTATGTCGACGTATCCGGGCGTACGGCTCGAGCAGCCGATGCCCGATACCATCACCGTCTCGTCCTGGGAAAGACCGAGCTTATCCATCGTGCGGATGAGCGCCTTGAGCACTATGCCGTCGCCGCATCCCGCGCACCAGATGTGGGGGAAATTCTCCTGCCTGACATACTGGAGGTAATCGAACATCTAGACCACCTCCCTGATCTTCTCTACGAGCTGCTGCGGCGGTATCGGGCTCCCGTCCACCCTTCCGAGCTTGTGGACCGGGACGCTGCACTGCGAGGCGAGGGATACCTCCCTGGCCATCTGCCCGAGGTTGAGCTCGGGAACGACGATCGCCCTGACCTTCTGCGCCATTGCGAGAACTGCCTTTGTCGGGAAGGGCCAGAGGACAGTCGGCTCGAGGAGCCCCGCCTTTATCCCTTCCTCCCTGCAGATGCGGACCGCCGCCTGTGCCGTCCTGGCGACCGAGCCGTACGCGAAGACGCCGATCTCTGCGTCCTCGAGCATCAATTCGTTGTTCCTTATGATGTCGTCCTCGTAAATCTCTATTTTCCTGGTAAGCCTCTCGATCAGGCACTGGATTTCGTTCGAGTCGTTCGTCGGGAAGCCCGTCTCGTTGTGGCAGAGACCCGTGACGTTGTACCTGTACCCCGTGCCGAACGGCGCCAGAGTGGGTATGCAATCGTCTGTGAATCTGTACGGAAGGTAGTTCTCAGGATCCTTGTCGGGCTTTTTCCTGTGCACGATCTCTATATCTGATGCATCGGGGATGATGACCTTCTCGGTGGTATGTCCCGTGATCTCATCGATAAGCAGGATCACCGGGGTCA
The DNA here is from genome assembly GCA_030613345.1 of Candidatus Krumholzibacteriota bacterium. Classification (GTDB taxonomy): domain Bacteria; phylum Krumholzibacteriota; class Krumholzibacteriia; order Krumholzibacteriales; family Krumholzibacteriaceae; genus JAUWCL01. The sequence goes on along the minus strand of JAUWMD010000096.1, from coordinate 2,477 downwards.
TGTATCTCTCTGCGAGGTTGAAGGCACGTATCGTCTGCTCGTATGTCTCCTGCGCCGACTTGGCCGTCAGGGCGATCACTCCGCGGTCGCCGTGTGCCCCCCACCTGGCCTGCTGCACGTCCATCTGCGCCGGCAGGGTCGGCATGCCGGTGCTGGGTCCGCCGCGCATCACGTTGACGATGACGCAAGGCACCTCGGCCATGCTGGCATAGCCTTTGGTTTCCTGCTTGAGGCTGAATCCGGGACCGGAAGTAGCCGTCAACGATTTCTGGCCGGTAAGGGCGGCTCCGATTATGGCGCCCATAGCGGCCATCTCGTCCTCCATCTGGATGAATTTTCCGCCGAGCCGCGGAAGCATCACAGAAAGATTTTCTGCTATCTCCGACGAGGGTGTGATGGGATAACCGGCGAAGAAACGGCAGCCGGCGGCTATCGCTCCCTCGGCACAGGCCTGGTTACCCTGCATCATCCTGACCTTGCCGGGACGGTCATTGCTCAAGACGCCTCTCCCCCTGGCATATGCGGAGCCTCGGCCGCTCCGCTCGGTTCGCCGGCACATAAAAAAAACGAGGCCCCCCGGAAAAGGGATCCTCATTCTACCGTTATCGCGAAATCCGGGCAGCGCAGCTCGCAGAGCATGCACTTTATGCAGTCATCAGGCCTGGCTACCCTGCACTTGCCGCCTTCCATCTCAAGACAGTCCTTGGGACAGAACGCGACGCAGATCTCGCAGCCCTTACACCAGTTGGTGTTCACCGTGATGACCGCCGGCTTCTTTGAAGCCGACTGTTCCCCGGCCATCTGCAACCTCTCCGGTACCGGCTATCACCTTGCAATACAACGATTTACATTATTGCTACGGCCACATTCCCGCAGAGCGGTTTATAATATAAGAGATAGTAAAATTAGTATCAAGCCCTTTCTGAGCCTTTAAACGCTTTTTTTTGGAATAATTTACGGGGCCGGCCCCGCCGGGTCGGCCCCATTTGTTCCCGTTATCCGCCGATCTCTCCCGAGACCCTACTCGAGCAGGTATTTCTCGAGAAAGAGCATCATCGATTGCATCATGTAATCGCTGTTGCTCTTCTTCCTGAATCCATGACCCTCATCCATCGCGAGCAGGTACCACGCTTCGCCCCCGTTCTTCCTTATCGCTGCGAGCATCTGCTCCGCTTCGCTGGCGGGAACCCTCGGGTCGTTGTAACCCTGGATGATGAACATCGGCTTGGTGATCTTGTGAGCGTTCGTTGTCGGCGAGATCTTCTCGAGATGCGCGCGCATCGCGGGATCGCGTTCGTCGCCGTACTCGACCCTTCTCAGGTCGCGGCGGTATTCCTTCGTGTTCTCGAGAAAGGTAACAAAGTTGCTGATACCGACCACGTCGATCCCGCACCTCAGTCTGTCGTTGTAGTGGATCATAGAGGCGTAGACCATGTACCCGCCGTACGAACCGCCGTATACGCATATGCGTGACTTGTCGAGGTCGGGCTGCTTCTCTATCCAGTCGATCAGCGCGCCGATGTCCCAGACCGAGTCCTCCCTCTTCTCCCAGTTGTCGAGCTTGAGGTAGCTCTTGCCGTAGCCGGATGAACCACGGACGTTGGGAGCGATCACGGCGATGCCGAGATCGTTGATCATGTACTGCGCACCGGCGGAGAAATACGGAGTGTACTGGCCCTCGGGGCCTCCGTGGATATTTATCAGTACCGGGTACGGACCCTCGCCCTCCGTCGGCCTGTATATGAACGCGGGGATCTCGCGCTGCTTTCCATCGACCTCATCGAAGGTCTCGTAGTGGAAGAGCGTCGGTTTGGCGAACGATTCGCTGTCCAGCCCGCCGATCTCGCTGTAAGTCCAGCGCTCGATAGACCTGTCGGCGAGGTCGAGGACATAGACATCGCCCGTCGAGCTGGGGGTGCTGATCGTCAGCGCCAGTTCGGTGTCATCGGGGCTGAACGCCAGCCCGCCGATGCTCCCTACCGGGAAACCCTCGACCGGCTCGTACCGCATTCCCTTCGTTTCCATCAGGTAGAGCCTGGTTATACCATCCTCGTTCGTGGTGAAGGCGAGGGTGCCGCGGTCGTGGCTTATCGACATCCCCTGAACGTTCCACTGTATCTTTTCGGTGAGGATCTTCTGCTTGTTCTTTTCGAGATCGTAGTACCTGAGGTGCTGGAACTCCGTATCCTCGTCGGACGAAAAGAAGACTCCACGGCCGTCCGCCGACCATATCGAGCCGCCGTAGGCGATCTTCTTCTCGGAAGGGTTCATCTGCTCCAGCCCGCCGGTGGCCATGTCGAGGACGTAGCCGTAAGACTCGTTGGCCGATACGTAGCGGCCTACGAGGAGCTTCGAATCGTCGGGAGACCAGTCCATCGGGAACCAGACACCACCCTCTTCGATGACCGGCTTCGCCTCCTCCGGCTTCTCGATGGTAGATACGTAGAGGTCCCAGTCCCGGCCGTTACGCTTCGTCG
>JAUWMD010000215.1 GCA_030613345.1 Candidatus Krumholzibacteriota bacterium | reverse complement strand
CGGAGAATTCCCATGAGGTGGCGAGTCTGGGCCTGAATGTGAGAAAATCATCGTTCTCGTCGAGAAGCGACAGGAACATGAGGTTGTATATGTCCCTCGCGTGAGCGTCGGTCGTGCTCATCGGGTTGAGTGATTCATAGGCGCTTATCTCACCTACTACCAGAGTACCGCCTCGAAGTCCCGGATCCCTGTCACCGGCGCATGAAGATACGACTACAACAGCGGTAAGTATGATAATTAAAAGATAACCGGTCTTACTTGACATCCCTTTCGCCTTTCTTCCGGACATGATTTTCTCCTGTACGGGAAATATAGCAGCCTTTACGATGTCTGAAAACATAATAGTTCGTTCCCGATCCACTCCTGGAAGGAGGCCCGAGATGAAAGCTGCGAGATATCTGTTATTCCTGACCGTGGTCGTGGCGATGACACTTTTCGCCCTCTACGGCTGCTCGTCTGAGGATACGGTCACTGAGCCCGATCCCGGCGACACCACCCCGCCGATCCTCGTCGGCAGTTATCCGCTCGACGGGGCAACGGGCGTTTCGAGATCCGGCCTGTACTGGTTCGCCTTCAGTGAGGCGATGGACGAGGAATCGGTGGAGGACAACATCACCGCTTCTCCCGCTTTCGGGCACGACATACATGCCAATGCGTCCACGGACACCTTCTGGCTGACGCCGCACGACGCCCTGAACGGAAATGCCGCTTACGAGTTCAATATCGGACCCGAATGCGAGGACCTTGCTGGAAACCAGATGGGCACACTCGTCTCGATCGACTTCACCACCACGGCGGCGCAGGACATGGACCCGCCGACCGTCGTCTCGACCGATCCCGCCGACGACGCGACGGACATCAGCCCCGGCGGGGTCATCAGGATCACCTTCTCCGAGCCTGTCTCCTACCCGGGGGACTGGGGTTACCAGACAGCCATCGAGATCGATCCTTATCCCGACGACGGCTACTTCGAGAGGGAGGGAAACGATCTCCTCATATGGCACTATCCCTTCCCGATAGACAGCCTGATCGAGATCACGGTGACGACCGACCTCACCGATATCGCCGGAAACAATCTCGAGGCTCCGTACACGTTCACGTTCAGGACGCTTAACGACACGACGAGGCCCTACCTCGCCAGCGCCACACCTGCCAACGGAGCGACCGGCGTATCGACAGGCACTTCGAGCATCGTACTGACATTCAGCGAGCCGATGTTCCCCGATTTCGAGATGTCTCCCGAGGACGTCGACGCGAGGATAATACTTGCCCTGAGCGAGGAGCCGGGATGGAACACCGACTTCTCGGAGGTCACGCTGCCCCTCGAGCGCGGCCTGCTGCCGGGCTGCACCTACTGGGTCTACTTCGATGACGTGACCGACATGGCCGGCAACTTCATCGACCCGAAGCCGACCTATTACTGGTTCAGGACCTCGGGCACGTCCACCTATTACCCGATCGCCGAAGGGTACCTCTGGTACTACTACGACTACGAAATGTTTGTCGCGAAGCTTCCGGGAATGGACTTCGGCTCGGACAGGAGGGTCATCGAAAACTACAACTCCTCTACCGGCGAATTCGAAGAGGTCTGGTACTCCTGGGAGGGAGACGTGTGGGTAATACAGGAGAAGATATTCCTCAGGAAAGACGGTAACCTCCTTATCCATCTCGGCCGCGAGGAATACCAAGACGGAGTGCTCGATCAGACGATGATGTGGGACTCTCCGATGACATACCTCAAGCTCCCTCCGCAGAACAACCTCGGCGATTCGTGGAATATCGAAACAACCGCGGACCTGGGAGAGGGCTTCTCGATGACCCTCAACGGCACCGTAACGATCTCCGGCGGAACGGTAGACGTGTTCGTACCAACCGCCGACGCGATATTCAGGGACTGTCTCGAATGGATCCTCTACGCCGAGATATCGATTTTCGACAACGGGACCCCGGCCGGAGGGGACGAGTTCCGCCAGACCTATTTCCTGTCAGAAGGGGTCGGCCCGGTGATGCTCATCGAAGAGGACCTCGCAACACCGTCGGAGCCCGACACAATATTCGTCACGGGATGGGATATCGACTGAGGCCGACATGGTACGGACAGGATGCGACATACTGAGCGGCGGCGGATACACCCTGCCGGATGGAGCAAGGGTCGGGCTGCTGGCCAACCAGGCTTCCGTATCCGCTTCCCTCGTGCACACAGCCGACATTATCGTCCGGAGCCGCGCCAGGCTCGCCTGCCTCTTCGGCCCTCAACACGGCCCATCGGGGCTCACCCAGGCGAACATGATCGAATGGGAGGGCTATACCGACCCGCGTCTCGGCATCCCCGTCCATTCACTCTACGGCGAGACGAGGTCCCCTCTGCCGGAGACGCTCGAGAAACTCGATATCGTCGTCGTCGATCTTCAGGACATCGGCGCGCGCCCCTATACATATGTATGGACTGCCCTCCTCATGATGAGAGCGTGCGCGGCGGCGGGCATCGACATGATCGTCCTCGACAGGCCGAATCCTCTCGGCGGAACGCGTGTCGAGGGCCCCGTCCTCGATAAAGGATACGAATCGTTCGTCGGTCTCTGGCCCCTGCCGCTGCGCCACGGGATGACGATCGGCGAGATACTGCTGGCAATAAACAGGGAAGAGCCCGATCCCTGCTCCCTGGAGATCGTCAGGATGAAGGGCTGGAAGAGGGGAATGCTCTTCACCGATACGGGGCTTCCATGGATCATGCCCTCCCCCAACATTCCGACGCCCGATACGGCGCTCGTCTACTCGGGAATGGTCCTGCTCGAGGGAACTAACATCTCGGAGGGCAGGGGAACAACCCGGCCGTTCGAGCTCTCAGGCGCGCCGTGGATCGATCCCCTGGAATTCTCTTTCGCCCTCGGCGCTGCCGGCATCCACGGAGCGGTCTTCAGGCCGGCAGTATTCGGGCCGACCTTCGACAAATACACAGGCGAGGAATGCGGGGGCGTACAGGTCCACGTCACCGACTCGGCCTCATTCAGGCCCGTGCTCTGCGCCGTCGCCGTGATAAGGGCGGCCGCAGAGCTCTATCCGGAGAGTTTCGCCTGGCTCGATCCTCCATACGAATACGAGACGGAGAAACTGCCGATAGATATAATATACGGCGGCCCCGGGCTCAGAGAAGGCCTCGACGCGGGGATGACAGCCGGCGAGATCGCCTCGGGCTGGAATGAACCGCTCGACCGGTTTCTCGAGTCGAGAGCGGAGCATCTCCTTTACGACTGAGCGAAGGGCATTGACATGACCGGCTGGAGAATAGAGGGAATCATACTTGCGGCGGGAAAGGGCACGAGGATGCTGCCTCTTACCGATGCACTGCCCAAACCCCTCCTCACCGTCACCGGCGTTCCGCTTCTGGAGATCGCGGCGGAGAAACTGCTCCGCTCCGGCGCTTCAAGACTTCATGTTAATCTGTACCATCTCGGAGGGATGATAAGGGAATACGCCGGCGGGAAGGGATGGCCGGTCGTTTTCCACGAGGAAGAGGAGCTTCTCGACACGGGCGGCGGCATCGGGAACATGGCCGGCGACCTCCGGGATGCCGATCACGTACTGCTCCACAACGGGGACGTTCTGTCTTCGTTCGGTTTCGACGAGGCATTCGAATACCACATAGGGCAGAAGGCGATGGTGACGATGATACTGATGAATGCCGGAGAAGGCGGCCGTACTCCCCCGGCAGCTGTCACGGTCGACGCCGCAGGCGCCGTCCTCGACATCGGCCGTCCCCCGCCGGACGGATCCCGGGCTCTGGGATATACGGGAATGGCGATCATCTCCGGCGAAGCGCTCCGATACTTCCCCGGGGAGAAGAAGGGTCTCGTCCCCGTGCTTCTCGAAATGATCTCCGACCGGCCCGGCTCGGTCGCCGGATTCGACGCCTCATCGATCGATGCGGCGGTCTGGGGCGAGATCGGCTCTCCCTCGTCATACATCGACATACACAGGAGGATCATGGTAGAAAGTGTCCTGTTCGACGGAACCATTCAGCCTCCGCCGATGCCGCTGAGGACGGGTGCTGGATCCTCTGTCGATCCCGGAGCGGAATGGAGCGGATTCCTCGACGTGGGAACCGGCGCCCGCATAGAGGGAAACACCTTTCTCGAGGATTGCGTAGTACTGGATGGCGCCGTCGTACGAAACGGCACGAGATTGCGATCGGCCGTCGTCTACAATGATAAAGTGCTGGAGGTAGAGAAGTGACAGATCCCGATATCCTCGAACTGGCAGGCAGGGCGCTCGAAGGCCCGTGGGACCGGATGCCGGGAGGCGGATTCTCGAAACAGGCATCCGTCAGCGAGATAACACGCGGAGGATCCGACAGGCATTTCCTCAGGGCCGAGGAAGACGGCCTCTCAGTAGTCGTCCTCGTTCAGCCCGGCGGGGGCGCGGAGTTCGATCGATATGTACGGAACGGTGACTTTCTTCGAGAGAACGGCATCGCTGTCCCAGGCTTCTATTTCATCGACAGGAACGGAGTGGTGGTGATGGAGGATCTCGGCAACATCCATCTCGTCGACGCTCTCGAGGACGCGGACGCGGCGGCG
>JAUWMD010000045.1 GCA_030613345.1 Candidatus Krumholzibacteriota bacterium | reverse complement strand
TGTCATCGATGTTGTTCATGGCTGACTCAATCCCCGCCTTTCAGATGCCTGTCGAGGAAGAGCCGGATGGCCCTGTACCCCTCGATCTGGTTTTCCTTCTTCATGAATCCGTGACCTTCGTCTTCGAAGACGAGATACTCGACATCAACGCCGTTCTTTCTCGCCGCCTCGACGATCTCGTCCGACTCGATCTTCAGGATCCTCGGATCGTTCGCGCCCTGGAGGACCATCAGCGGCCTGACGATATTGTCCGCGTGGAACAGCGGCGATATCTTCCTCAGGTACTCTCGGTCGGTCTCCGGGTTGCCGAGTTCCCTGTAGAGCGCCTTCCTGTAATTCTCCCACCAGGGCGGTATGCTCTCCAGCGTGCGGATCCAGTTCGAGATCCCGAATATGTCGACGCCCGCCGCGAACTCTTCCGGCGCGAATGTCAGGGCGGCCAGCGCCATGTACCCGCCGTAGCTTCCGCCCGCGATCGCGATTCTTTCCGGGTCGACGTACCCCGTCGCGGCGAGCCAGTTCTTCCCCTCGATGCAGTCCCTCAGGTCGTCCTCACCATGCCTCATGTCGTCGAGCCCGTAGAACCTCTTGCCGTATCCCATGCTGCCCCTGTTGTTGACGGCCAGCACGGCGTACCCGTGGTTGACGAGATACTGGACAAACGAGCTGTAGCCGACACGCGCCTGCCCGCCCGGCCCTCCGTGCACCCATACCACCGCCGCAATCTTCTCACCGGCCCCGATGCCGTGCGGCCGGTAGTATATCGCAGGGATCTCGAGGCTGTCGAACGACTCGTACCTCACCACCTCGGCGTCGACGAGGTGCGCCGGATCGATCTCCGGGTTGAGCGTATCGGTGAGCCTGCTGTACCGTCCCGTCGCGAAATCGTAGACGTAGAGGTTGTTGGGAGAGCGCGAACCGTTGACGTAGAACCTCATCAGTTTCTCGCTCTTCGATATTCCCACCGACGTGATTACTCCGCCGGGAAGCTCGGGAAGGGTTACGCGCAGCCCTTTCTCCATGTCGTATATCCTGATCTCTGTCCTCGCATCGTTGTTTATCGCCGTCACCCCGTACCGGCCGTTGTACGAGAAATAGGCGTAGCTGATGTCCCAGTCGGCCTTCTCGACCACCTCGCTCCCGCCGCCCGCGATGTCGTACCTGCACAGGTAGGTGAACTCCGCACCGTCGTCCGTTAGGTAGTAGAGGTAGCGCGAGTCGCTGCTGAAATCCATCGGCACGTAGTTGACGTCCCCGTCGTGAGGCGTGATGTGCCTGACCTCACCCTTCTGCCGGTCGTAGAGAAACATGTCCGAATCGTGGGTGGTGTTCGTCTTTGACAACAACATGTACGTCATGTCGTTCGACATCCATCCGAAATCGTAGCCCGCATCGTTGAGATAGATCATCTTCGGCGTCATCGTCTCGATGTCCATCAGGTAGACGTCCATGAACTTCGCGTCCCTCCTGTTCGAGCCGAAGAGGAACGCGTCCAAGTCGTGCGTCCATCCATAGAAGACCGCGCGCGCGCCGGAATATGGAGTCAGGTCGGTGACCGTCCCGTCCCTGTCGTAGAGAAAGATGTGATACAGCTCGTTCCCCTCGCGGTCGGAAAGGCAGAGGAACCTGTCGTCCTCGGGGAAGTACGAAAGCGCGAACACCGAGTTGTCATCCGAGAATGTGAGCTGTCTCATCTCGCCGCCGGCTACGGGGATCGAGAAGGCGTTTCTTATCCCGGTCCTGTCGGTAGTGATCAGCAGCTTCGTCTCGTCGTGAGAGAAAGACCCGCCTGATACGGCGAGCGTGTTCTTGAACTGTTCGATGGTGTACTGCCTGATGCCGTCCCGCGAGCACCCCGACAGAGCATGCAGTGCGACCAGAAATATAACCAGGGTGGCGCGTCTCATTATTCCTCCTTCGGACGGCCGCAGCGGCCGATAACGGTGTCACAGCACGTACGGTGCCGTAAACCACCTCTACATGGTATTCCATGATCTTATGATCTGTATTACTTTATACGGTAAAAACGATATATGTTCCATTGTTTTTCGCCATTTGCGTCGGTCAGCAACCTCCTGACCCGGGCATGCTCCTCATTTCCCCGGCACCGGGATTGCGGTACCTGCCATATTGGCAGCTTTGTCGCTGACACGGGCGATATACTGGCAGGGTTTTGTCATGCTGAGGTCTCGTCATCATCCCGAAACCTCTCTATATCGAGGTTGTCAATCCTTGTATCCAATTGATAATCATATGTATACGGCGTGGCAGGCAGTTCTGGCACATAAACTGCGTATTGAATGAGCAGAATACGAACCCGGATGGAGAATCTGGAAATCACGCAGGAGGTGTTGAGATGAGGCTGGTAAGATGGAGACCGAGTACCGGACTTCCCGTATATCACAATTATTTCGACAGGATGTTCGAAGGGTTTTTCGAGCCGGACCGGAGGAATCTGGATCTTCAGAATTTCGACTGGGCCCCGAGGGTCAACGTCGAGGAACTGGAGGACAGGTTCGAGATCACTGCGGAAATCCCCGGCATGAAGAAGGAAGAGATCAATATCGAGGTCCGCGACAACGTCCTGACTATCAAGGGCGAGAGAAAGTCGGGGAAGGAAGAGGAGGGTACGAACTACCACATCTGCGAGAGGAGCTACGGCACCTTCCAGAGAGCCTTCACTCTCCCCGAGAGCGTGACGACCGACAACATCGAGGCAGAGTACGCGGACGGTATCCTCAGGCTGGCCGTTCGCAAGGTCGAGCCCGAAAAGCCGAAAGAGATCAAGATCGAAGTGAAGTAGATTCGGGCCACTTCAATCGGCGGAAAAGGGGGCGCACGGAGCGCCCCCTTTTTATTTCCATATACATTCCCACCGCTCCGGGCGGAATGCGTTCCGCCCGTTTCACGTGAAGCGGTTCGGGGTTCCGGCGGCGGATACGCTACTTGTTCCAGGCGCCGGTCTTTTCCTTCTCGTCCTTCTTCGCCTCGGGCTGAGGAGCGGGCTGGGTCGAGATGGGCTTGCCATCCGGGCTCATCCTGCACGAGCCCTCGAAGAACACACCCTCGTCTATGACGAGCCTTCTCGTCTTGATATCGCCCTCGAGGCGCGATCCGGCCTGGAGCTCGATCTTCTCGCGCGCGTCGATGTTCCCGTGAACCGTTCCGCCGACAATCGCGCCCGAGACCTTTATGTCCGCCTTGACCGTTCCGCCCTTACCGATCACCACGGTGCCGCCGGGGCAGTTGACGTTGCCTTCGAAATCCCCGTCGATCCTGAGGGTACCGTCCTGGACGTCTATCGTCCCGGTCACCTTGCATCCCTTGCCGATAATCGAATTCATCTTTCCTTCGTCAGCCATGCTCTCACCTTCTTTCCCGAACATTGTGTGGCCCTTCTTCGCTGTCTTTTTCATCACAATCCACCTTCATTTCAGGAGGTATTTCAACGGATCAACATTAACGTTGTCCTGTATCACCTCGAAGTGCAGGTGAGGCGCCGAACTCCTACCGGTATTGCCGGAATAGGCGATCGTCTGCCCCCTGCCTACTCTTTCGCCCCTCATTACTACCAGCCTGTCGTTGTGCCCGTAAAGGGTTTTTATCCCGTAGCCGTGGTCGATCCGTACAAAATATCCGTAAGTGTCGTCCCAGCCCGCTTCGGCGACGTAGCCGGATGCCGCCGCCCTGACGGGCGTCCCCCTTTCGACGCCGAGGTCGATACCGGGATGGTAATCCGCGTCGCCGGGCCCGGTCGCAATGTTGTACGCCTTCGTGATGTACCCGCGCACCGGCCAGAAGCTGGGAATCGACCTGAGCATCTGCTCCTTCTCGCGCTGCACCTCCGTTTCGGTCGGCCCGCCGGTTTCCTGCGTCCTGCTGATGGCAAGGCTGTCTTCTTCCGCCATGTCCACGCCGAGCATCTGCCTCAGCTTCAGGTCCATCGCGTGAAGTTCCGAAAGGTTGCTCACGATCTCGCCGATCTGTTCGTTTCTGATGGTCAGCTCCTCTACCTGCCCGGCCAGGACTGCCGCCTCTCTCGCCTTCAGCAGCAGCCTGCTGTACGTGGTCACGAAGACGATCGCCGCCACCAGGCCGATGCCTGCGAAGATGGCAAGGACGTAGAAGAGCCAGTACGGGACCTTGTAGTTACGCGTCCTCTGCGGATCGTGCGGAACGATGATGACGGTAAAGGTATCCTTCTTCATCCCTGTCCACGGAGGCAGCGCCTTCCCGGCCCGCTACAGCTCCGTATCCACCCCCATCTTCTCGAGTATCGCTTCCAGATCCCCGGTCGAATAATAATCTATCGATATCACTCCGCCCTTTCGTCGCGGCACGATCCTCACCCTCGTCCCGAACCTCATCTCGGCCCGCTCCTCTATGGCGACCAGCTGGGGATCGGTCTTCCTCCTTCTTTTCTTCCTGTCCTTCTTCGAGGGTGCGGCCTCCTCGATGTCGCGAACGGTAAAGCCCTGTGACGCCGCCCTCTCTGCCCACTCGACCTGCCTTTCTTCGCCCTCGATGGACAGTATCGCCCTGGCATGCCCCGCCATCAGTCTGCCCTGCTCGAGCAACTCTATAACCCGTGCCGGCAGCTTCAGCAACCTGAGTGTATTGGCCACAGTGCTCCTGTCCTTGCCGAGTATCCCGGCAACATCCTTTACGGAAAGGCCGAACTCGTCCCTCAGGGCGGCGTATCCCCGGGCCTCCTCGACCGGAGTCAGGTCCTCGCGCTGGAGGTTCTCTAGCAGGGCGAACTTGAGCGAATCGCCGTCGCCTATCTCCCTGACTATTGCGGGGATCGTCGTCCTGCCGGCCATCTTCGACGCGCGGAGCCTTCTCTCGCCGATGACGAGCTGATATCTCTCCCCTGCCCTGCGCACGACTACCGGCTGCAGCACTCCGTTTTTTCTGATCGATTCGGCGAGCTCGCCCAGATGTTCTTCGTCGAAACGCTCTCGCGGCTGGTTTGGATTAGCGTCAATGCTTCCGATGTCGAGCTCATTGACCCTCTCGGTCTCGGAGACGCTTTCCTTCAGGTCGGGGGAGAGAAGGGCCTCGAGCCCCCTGCCCAGTACTTCCTTCTTCATATCAGACGCCTCCCCCCGCTAGCGCTTCCTTTCTCGGGCGGCCTCTCCTGGAACGCTTCTCCTCGTGATGCCCTTCCTGCTTCTCGATCACCTCGAGGGCAAGCTTCAGGTAGCTCTTCGCCCCCTTGCTCTGAACGTCGTAGAGGATCACCGGCTTGCCGAAGCTCGGGCACTCACTGAGCCTGACGTTCCTCGGTATTATGTTGTCGTATACCTTTTCGCCGAAGTACGAGATCGCCTCGTCTGCGACCTGACCGGCGAGCCGCAGCCTCTTGTCGAACATCGTCAGCAGCACGCCCTCTATCCTGAGGTCGGGATTGAGGTGCTTCTGTACCATCCTGATCGTCCCCAGAAGCTGACTCAGCCCCTCGAGCGCATAGTACTCGCACTGTATCGGTATCAGGATCGAATCGGCCGCCGTCAGAGTATTGAGCGTGATCAGGCCCAGGCTTGGCGGGCAGTCGATGATGACGAAATCGTAGTCGCCCGTCACGCCGGAAAGCGCCGCCTTGAGCTTCTGCTCCCTCGCTATCTGCGAGACGAGCTCAATCTCCGCGCCACTGAGCTTCGGATGAGACGGGAGCAGGTCGACAAGGCCGGCGTCTATTATTATGTCCTTCGCCCGCGCCTCGCCGATCAGGACCTCGTAGATCGTATCCTCTTCCCCGGAGAGCCTCACCCCAAGCCCGCTGCTCGCGTTGGCCTGAGGGTCCGCATCGACGAGAAGGACCTTTTTCTCGGCCACCCCCAGGCTTGCGCTGAGGTTCACAGCAGTCGTCGTCTTTCCGACGCCGCCCTTCTGGTTTGCGATTGCTATTACCTTGCCCATTCCTCTCCTGTCTCCCCCGCCTTCGTCAATCATATACCGGCGGTTCATCAAGCCATCCCGAATAGTCTACCTCTGTCGGTGAGCCGTTTTTGGTTATCTGCTTCTCGATCTCGACAGCCGTCGCCGCATCCCAGAAGTTTCCCGTCATGTCGATCGGTCCCGTGTTTATATAACCCGGCAAAAGTATCAGTGTATGGCCGTCCACTTCATACGGTCCGTTCATAAATATCGAGCAATTATTGACAACAGGTTTGGCGACGCCCTCAAGCCCGAATCCGTACTGGCTGTTTTTCGCGACCACGCAGTCCAGCACGGTAACGTCGAACGGCCCCGTGCCGGCTACCATCAGGATGCCATATTTTCCATTGTCTCTAATTGATGATTCCTGAAGCATCAATATCCCGTCTTCCACATATATGCCGTTGCCGTTATCCCAGATCCTGGCGTTCGAAAGTGTAAGGCTGCCTCCGCTTATCACGGTTACCCCGTAACCGTATGTCTTGTCTACGATGATGTTGTCAGCAGTAACAATCGCTTCATTCTCAACAGCTAATCCGCCGGTCGTTGACCCTATCGTGAGGCAGCTCAAGGTGCCGGCCGCCTGGTTGCCGCTGAATCTGATCCCCTTCCATTCGCCTCTCTCGCCGGGACATACGTTCGGCCTTAAGAAGACCCTGTCCTGCTGCGTCCCATTGATTACAAGCGTCCCCCAGACATCGAAGCCGCCCATTTTTTCGTTGAACACGACCGTCACGCCGGCTTCTATCTCGACGGTGGTCTGTTCGCTGATGTCAAGGGGCAGGATGTCCTGAGCAATGTATGGGTAATCGGTCTTGTCGAGGGTGTTGTAATCGAGGCTTACGTCGAGCTTTCTCCCTACATCGAGGTCGATTCCCTTCGACGCGACTTCGAGCTCGTCTGTAGCCTCGAGTGTGACCCTGAAGGTCCCGTGGCCGCCCGGCGCCTCCCATGTGACAACCTGCCCCTTGCCGTCGGCCGGCGATAAGGTGCCTGCCTCAGCGGTCCAGCTGTAACTGATCTCATCGCCATCGGCATCGGTCGCCCGGCCGATGAGAGTTACCGTATCGCCGGGTCCGAGAAAGCACCTGTTTTTGGTAATCGAAAGCTCGCCTGGCGGCTCATTGGCGAATTCGAGGGAATCGTCACAGCCCGAAACAACCGCAAGGATTGTGGAAAAGAGCGCTAACGCCACGACTTGAGCTAATTTGGCTCGCATAAACGCCTCCCGGAGTAACCATGTGGGGCTTGCGGGATTATATAAACCGGGCAGATCGAAATCAATGAAAAAATCGAGTATTTCGAGGGATCCTCCGTTTCACGTGAAACACCCGCCTCCGTTTCACGTGAAACGGAGCCGCTCATCGATCGAGAACGAAGGCGATCGCCTCCCCCCTCTTTCCTCTCAGCGGAGTCCTGCCTCCCGGCGAAAAGCCCGCGTGCACCCCCTCGAGCTCCGCCTCCCAGCCCTCGCCCTTGGCGGTCACATATATTCCGCCTTCCCTGAGCATCCTGCCGGCGATCGGGAGCATTTCACCGAGACGGCCCGCCGCTTTTGACGTTACGACATCGAATCTGCCCGCCTCCGGAAAAAGCGCGGCATCCTCGGCCCTCACCGATATCCCTTCCATGCCGAGAAGGGCCGTCGTTCTCGAGAGGAACGACGCGAGTCGCTCCTTCCTTTCGAAGAGGACCACATTCCAGCGCGGTCTCGCGAGTTTCCATACGACCCCCGGAAATCCGGCGCCCGCTCCAATATCTGCGACCTCCGACCCTTCCGCGGCCAGCTCGAGCATGACCAGCGAATCTGAGATCTGTGCGGCTATCGCGTCTGCCATCCTCTCTCTGCCCGTCAGGTGTATCCGTTCGCCCCATTTCACCAGCTCGTCCACATACGCCCTGAGGTTCCCCGGCGGCCTCGCCTCCCCGAGCTCCTCCAGCACACGTCCCCAGACCTCGTCGGCTTTACCCGTCATCGCCATCCCTCCAGGCCCCGGCCTTTTCAAGGAAGACCATCAGTACCGAGACATCAGAGTTCCTTACTCCTGCGAGCCTCGCCGCCTTCCCGAGGGTTTCCGGGCGGAACTTCCCGAGCATCTCCCTTGCCTCCGCGCTTAGTGCATCGATTTCTACATACGGGAAGTCGTCCGGGATTCGCCTGCGCTCCATCCTCTTGAACTTTTCGGCTGTCCTGTTCTGCCTGCGGATATATCCCCGGTACTTCACGTAGATCTCGAGGGATTCTCTCTCCCTCTTCCCGAGGGCAAGCGGTCCATCCGGTAAAAGACGCTCTACGTCTTCCAGGCTCACGCCGGGCCTCTGCAGCAGCCTTGCGGCGCGCATCTTCCCGGCGTCCGCCACGGCAACATTCTCTGCCTCCAGCCTCCTTCTGGCACGCTGGACCGATTTTCTCGCCCCTATCATCCCTTCCCATTGCCCGCGCGGCAAAAGGCCGAATCTCACCGCGTATCCGAGAAGCCTCTCGTCTGCGTTGTCCTGTCTGAGCGAGAGCCTGTATTCCGCCCTCGAGGTGAACATCCTGTATGGCTCCCTGATCTCCTTCGTGACCAGATCATCGATCAGGACGCCGATATATGCCTCGCTCCGCCCCAGAACGAAGGGAGTGCGCCCATGCAGGGCGAGGGCGGCGTTGATCCCGGCGACCAGACCCTGCGCAGCCGCCTCCTCGTATCCCGACGTCCCGTTGACCTGTCCGGCGAAGTATAGTCCGGCGATCTTTCTCGACTCCAGGGTCGAATGTATCTGGTGGGGCGGAAAGAAGTCGTATTCTATGGCGTACCCGTATCTTGCGATCTCCGCTCCCTCCAGCCCAGGTACAGACCTTACCATCTCCAGCTGCACATCTGCGGGAAGGCTTGTCGAGAGGCCGTTAACGTAAATCTCTTCCGAATCCCTTCCCTCGGGCTCGAGGAATATCTGGTGCCTCGGCTTTTCGGAAAATCTGACCACCTTGTCCTCTATCGACGGGCAGTATCTCGGCCCCGCTCCCTTGATCTGCCCCGAGAATAGCGGCGCGCGGTGGATATTTGCGTTTATGATCGCATGTGTCTTCTCCCCCGTCCATGTTATGTGGCAGGGGACCTGCTCGACCACGAGCCGCCCCGTCCTGAACGAGAAGGGAGACGGCTCCTCGTCGCCATGCTGGACCTCGCATCTCGAAAAATCTATCGATCCCTTCACCAGTCTCGGGGGCGTTCCCGTTTTCAGCCTCTCCCTCTCGATCCCCGCTTCGGAAAGCCGATCCGATAGTCCGCACGAGGGAGGCTCTCCCTCTCTTCCTCCAGGTATCTGTTTTTCCCCTATATGCATAAGGCCGTTCGGGAATGTTCCGAGCGCCAGTATCACCTTTTTCGCCTGCAGCTCCCCGTACTCCGCGCTCATCACCCCCGTCACCACCCCTCCTGCCATGGCCAGGCCTGTTATCTCCCCCTCAAGGAGCTCGAGATTCTTCTCTGCCTCTATGGCGGACATCATTCCCTCGTGATAGACGGCCTTGTCCGCCTGCGCCCTCGGCGACCATACCGCGGGTCCTTTCGCCCTGTTCAGCATCCTGAACTGTATCCCCGCGCGATCTATACAGAGACCCATCTCCCCGCCCAGCGCGTCGACTTCTCTGACGAGCTGTCCCTTGGCCAGCCCTCCTATCGCAGGGTTGCATGGCATGCGGGCAATGTCGCCCCTGCTGATAGTGACCAGAAGCGTTTCCACGCCCATCCTGGCACAGGCCAGTGCCGCCTCGCACCCCGCGTGCCCACCTCCTACTACTATCACGTCATGCTTCAATGCTCAACCGCCAAAATGTGGATAAGTATTATAATTACTTGCCTATGCAGAAGTTAGAAAATATTTCCTCGAGGATGTCCTCTGCGGCGGACCTTCCCGTCACCTCGCCGCACGCATCGAGCGCTTCCCTTATCTCCAGGCTGAGGATCTCCGCCGGGGAATTCATCCCGAGCTCTCTCCCGAGCCTTTCAAGCGCCTCTTCCGCCCTGCGCAGCGCCATTCCCTGCCTTATGTTGAGGGCTATCCGCTCCCTGCTTACGCCTGATACCTCCCCGTTCGCCGTGAATTCGAATATCTTCTCCCGCAGCCTTCCGAGGCCTTCGCCGCTGACAGCCGATACGGTGACCGTGCGCAGTTCTCCGGCCGGCGACCCTGCCGCCGCTTCCCCACCCCCTGGGACCAGGTCTGTCTTGTTCACAACGAGGAGCCTGTTTCTGTCTGCGTGCGACTCGAGCTCCTCGAGCGCCCCGCAGGTCCATCCCTCGCCCGCGTCGACCACGAACAGTATCAGGTCGGCTGCGCTCGCGGCCTCCCTGCCCCTCCGCATTCCCTCGCTCTCGATCTCGCATCCCGCCTCGGCCAGCCCCGCGGTATCCTCGAGGTAGTAAGTAAACCCCCCGATGTGTATCCGCTCCCTCAACACGTCGCGCGTGGTGCCGGGAAGGGGCGATACGATAGCCCTTTCCTCTCCGAGGAGGGCATTGTAGAGGCTGCTCTTCCCGGCGTTTCTCGGTCCGGTTATCGTTATCCGCATGCCGTGCCGCAGTTTGCCTCCCGCCACCTCCGATTCGAGAAGCTCCGATATCTCCCGCCTCGTCTCATCGGAAACAGCGACCAGATCGGCCATCGTGTATGCCTCTATATCTTCTTCCGAAAAATCTATTGACGCCTCCACCAGTGCCAGTTTCGCGCGCAGCCTCTCCTCTATGGCGGTGATCCTCTTAGAGAGTCCTCCCCCGAGATGCTCCAGCGCGACCTGCGATTGAAGCCTCGTCTCCGAAGCGATCAGGTCGGCGACCGCCTCCGCCTGCGCAAGGTCCAGCTTTCCCGACAGATATGCCCTTCTGGTGAACTCCCCCGGCTCGGCAAGGCGCGCCCCCACCCCTATCGATTCCTCGATTATCGCCGATACGATCTGCATGCTCCCGTGGCACGAGATCTCGGCTGCATCCTCGCCTGTGTATGAATTGGGGCCGTGGAACACGGCCGCTACGACATCGTCCAGCATCTCGCCGCCGGTGTCGCGGAGCACGCGGTTGTGAAGCGTCCTCGGTTTCCAGGCCCTCGCTCCCGGGGCCATGGTATCGAGGATCCCGATCGCGTCCGGCCCCGAGATCCTGATAACCGCTATTCCCGAGCTGCCCGGCGGCGTGCTCAGGGCTACGATCGTATCACCGTGCATCGCTCTATCTTCTGTTCCTGTACCGGTCCCCGTCCCTGTCCCTTCTCTCCCGCCCTTTGCCCGCGGGCGCTATGCAGCCCGTCCTCATGTCGCCGTTGCCGGTAGTATAAGTCATGATGCCCTCTTCGCCGGTGAGAGCAACGTGTACGATCCTTCGCTCCGACGCCTTCATCGGCTCCATCTGGACCTCGCGGTTCGATCTTCTCGCCCTTTCGGCCGCCTTTATCGCCTTCTGGCGAAGTATCTCCTGCCTGTTTTTGAGGTACCCTCCGACATCGAGCGTGAGGCGCTGGTACCCTCCCATCTTCCTCGAGACGATCCTTCCGACAAGGTGCTGGAGGGAGTTCAGCGTATCCCCCTTGCGTCCTATCAGCAGGCCGTCCACGCCGGCCGTTTCGATATTGATATACGTTGCGTCATCGTCCGGCTCGGTGAATATCCTGTAGTTGATATCGAGGCATTCCATTATATATCGGGCGACCTCTTCCGCTATCTCCTCGACTCCTCTGGAATCATTCCTTTTCGTGACCCTGATCCTGGCGTTCCTCGCGCCGAATATGCCGAGAACACCCTTCTGCCCCGCGTCAAGTATCTCTATCTCGACGTTCTCGACCTTTGCGTCGAGCGATCCCAGCGCTTTCTTCAGCGCTTTCTCCACACTCTTTCCGGTGGTCTCTATCACTGCCTTTCTCTCTTCTCTTCCGGAACCTCTCATTTCGATATCTCCTCTTTCCTGATATTGGAATCCTTTATTATATCACGGCCCCGATAGGGCTTTTGCCTCTTATTGTCAGGCCTCTGAGGCAATATCCGCGCCTTCGGACTCTATCTGCCTGTGAACTACATACTGCTGGATTATCGAGAATATGTTGTTAACCAGCCAGTACAGGACCAGCCCCGAGGGCATGCCGTAGAACATGACGGTGAACACTATCGGCATCATCGTCTGCATCATCTTCTGCTGGGACGCCGACCCGGTAGCGGCCTCGCCGGTCGGCGAGCCGCCGGTCTTCGACTGGACGAACATCGCGACGCCCATCAGCAGTGGCAGCATGTGGAACTCGCTGCCCAGGAACGGAAGCTTCACACCGAAGTCGAACAGCACGTCAGGAGACGAAAGGTCGCTGATCCAGAGCACGAACGGAGCCCCCCTCAGCTCGATCGTGTTCCTCAGTACGCTGAACAGCGCGATGAACACCGGCATCTGGAAAAGGAGCGGCAGGCAGCCGCCGAGCGGGTTGACCCCGGCCTCCTTGTACAGATTCATGGTCGCCTTGTT
>JAUWMD010000130.1 GCA_030613345.1 Candidatus Krumholzibacteriota bacterium | reverse complement strand
GCTCCTGCCGTTGGCGACAAACTCACTTTCCTCCTCGAACGGAAGGATGACGATCGAATGCTCGTCGAAAGCGGAAATGAAGGCGAGACTGTTCGCTCCCCTGCGCATCAGCAGTTTGCCCGCGATCGATGGATCGTTAATCGAGCGGGTGTATACCGCGTTGAAGTTCGTGTTGAAGATGTCGCGGCCCTGCTGGAAGAACGGCCGCCTCTCCGGATAGAAGAGGGCGAAGGTAGTATTTACGTCTATCTGCGCCGCGTCCGATTCGACCTGGCTGAAATCGGGATTGATCGTCACGCCGGCCGATATCTCTGATGTGAAGTCGTACTTAATCCCAAGCGACGGCTCACCGTCGACGTCCTTGTTCTGGAAGAGGCCGTCATCATCGAGCGCCCCGGTCTGGTAGGCGACGACGGCGGGGAGGAGCTCGAGTCCCGCGCCCGAACTGATGCTAGAGAGGCCGTGCATCGTTCCCCAATTGCAGGGCAAGCAGTCGACATCGCGGTCGTAGGCGGCCCAGGAATACTGGTAGCGGACATCCCTCGGGCGGTTGCGCCAGAAATCGACGCGCCAGACCTGATCTTCCCGGTTTGGAAATCGAAGGCTTCTGAAGGGGACCTTCATCTCGACGACCCAGCCGAACTCGGTGATCTTTCCCCTCGTCTCGAATATCATGCTGAAGGATATGTCCTCTCCGTGAGCCGAAGAGAAGAGGAGATCGCCGGGGATGCCAAGGGGATTGGAGGCTATCTCGTAGGCGAGGGTTGCCTCGCCGTAAGTATCGATCATGAGGATCACGTTGTCGTCGGAGAAGATCCGGTCACGCTCGCAGAACGAGGCGCGCACCTCGCCGGGGTCGTCGTAGCAGATCCACGCAACGTAGAGGTGCTTGTCGTCGTATGTGACGAGGACCTCGGTATTGACGGCAGGCTGTGTCTGGTCGCCGGGGCTGTGTTCGGCGAAATTGTCCGCCTTCGCAGCTCCCCGCCAGCCCTCGTCTTTGAGCTCTCCGTCGAGTTTTATCGGGCCCGCAGCCCGCCGGATAGTCATCTCCGGGTGATAGACAGGCACGAATTTTTCCTGCGCAGTCAGCGGCGGTGAAAGCAGAAAAAATACAATACACCCTCGAAAGACACTCAGGATTTTAAATCTCATTATTCTCTGTTCTTACCGTGCTGCGAGACTATATCGGACAGGTGGGATCTGTCCGTGAATATGAACTTTATAAGCCGTAATACGTCAGATGTTCCTCAACGGTTCAGGAATTCTTGAATTCCGGGGAAATATATGCGGGTGGTGAGGATCTTCGCAAGCTGCTCGTTTTTCATATTCTTTCCATTATTTCAGGTAAGTCACTTCAAAGAACGGGATGAAGTTACCTTCCTCGATCTTGAAGCTGTCTGTTTTCTTTCCGACCTTGATCAGGCCCTCGACGTTCTGGTAGAGGTTCGTAGGCCAGTATGAAGTCTCGACCCTTACCTTATAGGTGCCCTTCTTGACCTTGTTTCCCTTGTGGTCCTTGAGGTTCCAGACGTAGATATGATGACCGATATCGATGCTTGCGCTGGTCAGTCCGTCGATTCCCTCGAACTTCGAGACGGCCGCCCAGATAGGAAGGGTCACCTGCTTTCCTTTCACGAATCCCGCGAAACCCGAGATGTAGATCGTGGCGATGTAATTCTCGTGCTCGTCCTCGATCCAGACGGCGGTCTGGGGGGCGAGTTCGTCCTGGAACCCGAGTACGAAATCGATCTTCACGCATGGGATATCTAATTCAGACTCATCGAGTCTCACTACCTGCGGCCTCATCTCGCTGAAAGCGAGCTTCGCTCCGTCGGAGCCGGGATATTTCTTCGCCACCTTGATCCAGTACCTCAGCGCTTCGCGCTGGCGGGCATAACCGAGATAATATAGCGCCTCTGATTTCAATTCATCAGATGCATCACTCTCAGTCACCATCTCGAGGTCGGCGACCGACTGGTCGTGCTTCCCGAGAAAAAACGGCATAAGCAGGCCGAATATTCCCCTGGTAAGCCTCAGTTCCATATCGTCAGCTGCAAGGTCGACAGCCCTGTCCAGGCTGGCCATTACCTCGAATGCGATGTTGGACAAATAGTCGGTATCATCATGGATATTCTCGTCGTACCCGTGCTGGGCGATATTGGCAGTGGACAGTGCAAGCATCTTGAAAGCCAGGCCGTTGTTCCGGTCGATAGCGGTGAACGCCTTCAATACTTCCCTGGCATTCGCGAACGAACCTTCCTCGTAGTAGGTCGTTCCGAGCTGGAGGAGGAGTGCAGGTTCAACTGTATCTTTCTCGAGCGATTTCTTGAGGGCAAGAACCTTCTCGCTGTCGCCTTCCTTTGGGGTGATGATGCCGGTGTCGATCTCGGGCTTCTTTTCGACATCTCCGAGCCCTTCGAGCTGCTTTTTCGCCGCCTCGACCGCCTCCGTGCCCGGGGCGATCGCGATTATCTTCTCAAGGGCCTTCTTCTGGCTGGCGGGATCCTCGTTCTTCCCGTATCCCTCGGCGAGCATCGTCAGGGAGGTGACGAGTCCCTCGCCCGCTTCGTTATCCGAAGCTTCGGAATACAACTTCGCGGCATGCTCTAGGTCGCTTATACCGGCATCGAGCCTTCCGAAGAAGCCGGGCACATTGATCCCCATGATCCCCCTGAAAAGCCAGGCCTCCGGGTTATTCTCATCGAGTTTGACGGCCTTGTCCAGCCTCTCGAAGGAGAGCATCATCAACCTTCCCGCTTCCTCGTAGTCAGTGGCCTGACCGGCGCCCATGCCGGTATACAGGCCGAGATACGCCATGGCGTCTGAGTTCTCGGGGTGCTCTGCTGTAACCTTCTCGAGCAGGGCGACCGCTCCTGAAAGATCCCCGCTATCGGCGAGTTTTTCCGCCTGTTCGATTTTGCCCTCTATCTCGCCAGCCGCAGTGGTCAATGCGACGAGGAGGAAGAGGATACCGGTCGTAATAAAGATTGATGCGCTTCTCACGCGATTCTCCTTTCGGGAATTATTGACTATTCGGATAAAGATTATGCTCCTGAAAATACGCTTCTGTCAACGATATAAAGGTTTGTGGAGTTCCCCCTTGGGGGAAGTCCTGGACAGGAACTGTTGCCGCCCCGGTGCCGCATCGGGTAAGATTCCTGCGAGAAGGGGGTAAGGTCACAGGGTATCCATGGTGAAGCTCGCACTCGAGCAGCCGGAGGGAGGATGGAATGCCGGCGAAAGTGATGGTCGCGATGAGCGGGGGAGTCGATTCCTCCGTCGCCGCCATGCTGCTGCAGCGCAACGGCTGCGAGGTATCCGGCATCACGATGTGCATGGCTCTTGAATCGGCGGGCGGCGGAAGGAAGTGCTGCAGCCCCGAGGATATCACCGACGCGCGGCGCATCTGCAGAAAGCTCGGGATCGAGCATCACGTCCTCTCGATGAGCGGCGAGATGGAGAAGTGGGTCATAGAGCCCTTTGTGGAGGAGTACAGGAATGGAAGGACCCCCAATCCGTGCATTCTCTGCAACGAGCACATCAAGTTCAGGGTACTCGTCGACAGCCTCGCCGCATCGGGGATGGACTTTCTCGCCACCGGCCACTACGCGAAGATCGCCGATGAGAGCGGCTTGCCTGCCCTTGCCAGGCCGAAGGACCGCACCAAGGACCAGACATATTTTCTCTACTCGGTCGAGCGCGTGAGGCTCGGGAAGGTCCTCTTTCCGCTTGGGGACCTGACGAAGATAGAGGTAAGGAAGATCGCGGCGGAAGCCGACCTGCCGGTATCGGAGAAGCCCGAGAGCCAGGATGTCTGCTTCTGGCCCGAAGGCGGAGGGCCCGCTTTCTTCGAGAGCAGGGGGCTGGAGCCTGCGCCTGGCGACATCGTTTCAGTAAGCGGCGAGCTCCTCGGAAGTCACGATGGCATCTTCAACTTCACCGTGGGTCAGCGGCGCGGTCTCGGCATCAGCGCCCCGGAGCCCCTCTACGTGATCTCAATCGATCCCGGGACGAATACGATAGTCGCCGGAGAAGAGAAGCATCTCTTTTCAGACAGGCTTGTCGCGAAACCGGTGAATCTCCTTCCCGGCGAGAAGGGTGGAAGGGTGGAGGGGAAGATACGCTATGGGCACGGACCTGAGCCCTGTGAATTCAGTATCGCCGGCGACAGTCTCGAGATCCGTTTCGATGAGCCCCAGAGGGCCGTGACCCCCGGCCAGTCTGTCGTCCTCTACCGCGGTGATGTGGTCATCGGCGGAGGGATCATCGAGGGGGCCGTCCGGGCCGACTGAATATTTTCCCGTGAGCGGGAACTTTGAGCCCACCCGGCCGTATTCTCAATATGAGAAAAATTTAACATTTATCATTATTTCCCTTGACATGGTGCTGTAAATGTTAAATATTACACATGTGATAGATTTAACATGTTGAGTCGGTCGCAATTCAATCATGCGGGACCGGAACGGTCTGTACCGGAACCGCGCGTGAAACGAAGGGAGCGGACTGTCTCATGGGAAAAACACCACAACTCGGAGATCTGACGAGGCGGGAAAGGCAGATCATGCAGATCGTCTATCGTCTCGGGAAGGTCAGTGCGGTGGAGGTCATGGAGGCCCTTCCGGACAAGCCAGTCAACGCCACGGTGCGTACTATGCTCGGCGTCCTGGAAGACAAGGGTTTCCTCAGTCACGAGAGGGAAAAGGGACGGTTTATCTACTACCCGACCATTCCGCTGACAAAAGCGAGAAAGACCGCGCTGTACAACGTGCTCGACACCTTCTACAAGGGAGCCGAGGCGAGCGCTGTCATGTCGATCCTGAAGGAATCGGAGGGGAAGCTCTCCGAGGAGGAAGCCACGTCGATAATCGAGATGATCGAGAAGTCGAGGAAGGAGGGACGGTGACATGTATGACATGTTCATGGATCTGATCACCGGCACTCCGAAGTACGGGATCCTCCAGGTCTTCGCAGGGATATCCATCAAGGTCGGACTCGTATGCGGAATCGCGGGAGTGGCTACCCTTCTCATGCGTGGTTTTTCGGCGTATGCGAGGAAGATGATGTGGGTCGCGGCCCTGGCGGGTCTGATACTCATGCCCGTCATGGCGGTGTTCACGCCGGTCTGGAACCTTTCGATAATCCCCGGGATAGGAGAGCCTTCGGGCGTCTATTCATACGAGAATCCCGGAGCTGAATCCGGCAAGGAGATAGTGGTCGGTCCAGTGCAGACCGGCCGTCGGTTTTCTTCCGCTGCCGGCGCGGCGCCGGGGTTCGTCATGGGGAGCATCCACTGGTCCGAAGCCCTGCTGCTTGCGTGGGCTCTCGGAGCCATAGTGATGGCGATATGGTTCCTCTTCACGCAGATCGTGATAAGGAGGGTCGAACGCAGCGCCGTCCCCGCGGAAGGCCGCTTGCTCGAGGAGGCCGAAAGGCTCTCGTCGCGCATGGGCCTGCGGCGCGACGTCCGGTTCCTCCTTTCCGACCGGCTTAAAGTGGCGATCACCACCGGCGTGCTAAAGCCGAACGTCATACTTCCTTCCGCAGCGGCCGCATGGTCCCGCGACAGGGTCCGGCTGGTGCTCTCTCACGAGCTCGCGCACGTGATGAGGCGCGACGGCTGGATCGAACTTTTTACGCATGTCGCCACGACTATCCACTGGTTCAATCCTCTGGTGTGGATCGCCGTAAGGCAGCTCCGGATAGAGCGAGAGCGCGACTGCGACAATGCCGTACTCAACAGCGGTGCCCGGCCCTCGGAATACGCGTCGCTGCTGATGGAGATCGCCGCCGATCTAGGAAGTGCGGCGAGACCGGTATGGGAGGTGGTTACGATTTCTCAGGGATCAAATCTCAAGGACAGGCTTCTGTGCATCCTTAATCCTTCGATCAACCGCAGCACCGGAAGCCGCAGGTCGGCGATCATCGCCGGCATACTCGTACTCACAATGATCCTTCCCCTCTCCGTCTCGGGGGTCTGGCAGACACAGGCCCAGGAGAAGCAGCAGGAGAAGAAGGCCGAAGAACAGCTGAAGCAGGAAGAGAAGCAACAGTACGAGAAGAAGATGAAGGAAAAAGAACTCCAGAAGATGAAGAAGGAGAAAAGCGAGTTTTCTTCGATGTCGCCGAAGGAAAAGGTCGAGATGTCCTGGAAAAAGATCGTAGAGAAGGGCGGAGAAAACTCGGCGGCCGTTCACTTCGGAAAGACTCTAAAGACCAAGGGCACCGATTCCGCGATGGAAGTGATGAAGAAGCTCAAGAAGCTCGAGGAGAGCAGCGAGAGCGACATATACTTCAAGGAAAGCGAATTCAACACGCTTGGTTACGTTTTCCTCTACAACAAGAAGATCGACGAGGCGATAACCGTCTTCAAGATCAACGTCAATATGTATCCCGATGCATGGAATGTCTATGACAGCATGGGCGAGGGACTACTCGTGGCCGGGAAATATGACAAGGCCCGGAAATATTACGAGAAGTCGATCGCCATGAATCCCGAGAACGAGAACGGGAAGAAGATGCTCGCCAAGATGGATGAGCTGGGCAAGGAAGACGTCGTAAAGAAGGGAATCTGACAGAGTCAGGACCGGGGCCGCAACCTCATGGTGGGGTCATGAGGAAGCGGTCCCCGATCCTCAGGCTCATTAAACCCGCCAGACCGTTCCTGCCACTGGTACTTTTCCCGGCCCTGCAGCGGATCGCGGGGCGCGCTGCTAAAATAACGCGGCACAATTCAGGAGCGGATCCGTATAACAGGATAATAGACGCGATCAGGGCATAGGCGTCTGATGTGGAGGTGGATGATGAAGTGTTCTGACGAAGCCCGCCACTGGCTCGAAATCCTTTCTATCAGGGGAATAAGGATCACGACATGGCTGTCGCTGTGCGCACGGCTGGAGACCGTCCGCGTTGCCTCGATGATCTCGAGCAGGTCGGGCCGCAGGGAACTGTCCCGCCTCATTCGCAAGGACGTCGGCGAACCTGACAGCGTACTGATGAGACAGATCGAGACCTTCCTGTCGGATCCGGATCACGGGGTGCGCTGCGTCTCCGATCCGGGTTATCCCGATATGCTGGCCGAGACGCCGGAAGCCCCGCCGGTTCTATTTTACAGGGGCAATATCGAAGCTGCTTCCGGGCCGGCGATATGCATCGTCGGCTCTCGTCGTTCCAGCAGGCGCGGACTCGTTGTCGCGAGAGAGCTGGCATGGGAACTCTCCAGGCGTGGATTACTCGTGGTCAGCGGTATGGCAAGAGGCATTGATACCGTATCCCACGACGGTGCGCTCGCTGGAGGGGGAGAC
>JAUWMD010000251.1 GCA_030613345.1 Candidatus Krumholzibacteriota bacterium | reverse complement strand
AGGTTCGCCTCGTAGTAGGTGAATCCGTATCCCTTGTCGTCGAGCGTCTTTTCGATCTCCGGTTTCTCCTCCATCTCGAGCCAGGCGATCCCGCTCCCGTCGGGGAGCCAGCGGAACGAACCTGCGCCGGTCTTCGAGCTGGTAACCTGGACCGATTCGCCGCCGTCGACAGGGATCATCCATACCTGGGTCTTGGCCTTTTCCCCGCGGCGTATCGTGAAGCCGATATTCTTGCCGTCGGGGCTGAAACGGGGCGAGCCGACGTTGACCTTGCCGGTTATGAATGGGAGGATCTCGCCTGTCTTCGTCGAGACGAGATAAAGCTCCGAGTACGCTCCGCCCGCCTCTTCCTTCGCGCAGCGCGGGACGCTCAGCGTGTATGCTATCCACCGGCCGTCGGGGCTGATGTCGGCGTAGTAGGTCCTCCTGACGCTGAGCATGTCCTCCGCCGAGACGACATCGGCTGAAGCCGGCGCCTGAAACGCGGAAAGCACCGGTATCATCAGTGACAACACCAGCGCCAGCAGGAAGTCGAACCTCCCGAACCTGGTCATATCGACGCTCCTTCCGTTGAATGCGATCTGTTGTTTCGAGGACTTGACTGTACGTGGGATTATACACGCGGGCGTGGAGGTTTGGAAATAACAAAAGGAGAGCCGGGAATCGGTTCCCGGCCCTCCGTAAATGCCCGGTTTGCAGTTTCGTGCCTTATCGGATCAACACCATCTTGGTGGTGACGCACTCCTTGTCCGCCTTGAGCCTGCAGAAGTAGGTGCCCGAAACGGCGACCTTCCCCGAAGCGTACGATCCATCCCAGGACACTGTATGCCAGCCCGCTTCCCGCGTGCCGTTCTCCAGATTCAGGACGAGCCGCCCTGATACGTCATAGACGCTCAGGGAGACATCGGCCTGCTTGGGGAGGTAGAACTGGATGGTCGTGGCCGGATTGAACGGATTCGGGTAGTTCTGATTGAGGGTCAGCGGGATCTCGGGTGTGTGGACCTCTTCAGATACGAAGAAGATCCTGTTTCCTTCGCCGTCGCTGAGGTCGACCCGGTAGGTATATTCATGTCCGCCGAGAAGCTCCGTGTCGACGTACGCGTAAGTCATGCCGTCGCGGGCGATCTTCCCGTCTTTGAGTGTCTGCCATGTGTCGCCGGCGTCATCCGATCTGAAAACATGGAATTCCGTTCCGTCGTCGAGACTCGAAACGGTCCAGCTCAGCACGATCGATCCGGAAGACCAGGTCGTCGAGAAAAACTGCAGCAGGGTGGCAACGACATCCTCGGGAGTGACGAGTGCCCATTCGCTCTCGTTCCCGTGCACATCGATCGCCGACACCTTGTAACAGAAGTTGGAGCCCGGGGACCATTCGGTATCGATGACCGTGTTTACCGAGGGAGAGGTGATGAGATTCCCGGGGTTCGGCGTGAAATCGCCGTTTTCGCCCCTGTAAACTGCGTATTGAAGGAGATCCTCCTCGGTGTTTGGATCCCATTCCAGCCGGAGATCGGAACCGGCCTGCAGTGCCGCCAGTCCGGTTGGGGTGGCAGGCGACAGGTTATCGACCGAGTAGCCGCTGTCCACCGGCGAATCGTAGAAGATATACGGATCGTGTGCGACAGCGCTGACCATGAAATACTGCCAGCCCGTTCCGAGGGCGGTCGAATCGTGGAGGCTAGGGATAGTAGCAGCGTAGGAATCGAAGAATCTCGCCGGCGTATCCATCAGCCATTCCCACGCATATCCGGCGCTGCCGGCAAGGAACCTGACCCTTCTGTCTCGATCAGGTTCGGGGCCCGACGTGTAAACCGGGTCGTCGTACGATATCCTCCTCCACACAGTGTAATAATCTATTTCGCGAACACCGTCGATGTCGAGCCCGCTTTTTGCCCAGACTATTGCTATCTGGCCGCCCTGATCGCCTGGAATGTCGTTTACGGCAAGGATCAGGGGATCGTATTCGTCGGGGGGCGGACTATATCCCGGATTGGCCCTCTGCGCGTATATGTCGTAATTATCCCCCGACCTGTAATCGTACCAGCAGATCAATGCTCCTGCGCTCCCGTCGCTGACCAGCCTGGAAAGAGCCTGGGTATTGCTTACGACACACACCGGTGAGGCTGATTCTCCCCAGTACAGAAAGCCGGTCGAATCGACTCTCTGCGCGAATATATCACTTTCATCAGCATGTCTGAAGTCCCTCCAGGATACGATGGCGCCGTACTCTCCGTCGGATATGATCGAGCCGGTGCGCTGAGTCCCGGAAGCGTCGGCCATCAGAAGCTTCGACGTCCAGTCTGGCGTGCCGTCAGCCTTGACCCGGCGGATGAATATGTCGGAGATCTCCGAACCGGGATTCTCCCCGAAATCCGTCCAGGTAATGTAAGCGCCGTGGTTTCCGTCGGAGGCGGCGTAAGGGTAATCCATCCTGTCGTTGGAGAAGGCGAGTATCCGTCCCCCCGGCTGCCAGAGCCTTGAGCCGTCCGGGGCCATCCGCTGACAGTACATGTTGTAGGAGACATATTCTTCGTTCCGGGGCCAGGCGATAATGGCGCCGCCGTTGCCGTCGGAGGCTATGGCGGGATTGTTATGCCGGCCGCCGGTGAAGTCAGTCAGAATGGTTTCTCCCGGCCAGAGGCTGTCTCCCGCCGCATAGATACGCCGCACATGCACTTCCCTGTTATCCATGTCGTTGTAACAGTCCGCGTGCCACGCGACTATGGCGCCGCCGCTTCCGTCGGGGACAGATGTAGGAAACAGCTGCTTGCATCCCGGGACAGCGTGGGGCTTCGAGATCATTTCACCGTCCAGGGACCACAATGAGTTCCCGTCCGCGTCCAGCCTCTGCCCGTAAACATGATATTCTCCATCTCTTGCGTCGTGCCAGACGATCACCGCTCCGCCCTCTCCATCCGGTACGATATATGGCCGGTGCTGGTCCCCTGTGGCGGTGCAGACAGGTATCCCGTCGATGGTCCAAAGGAGAACGCCGTCGGGATCGATTCTCTGTGCGTAGATGTCATAACCGGGCGTAGCGCCGTCCCTGTTATCAGCCCAGGCTACGATCGCTCCTCCCGCACCGTCTTCGGTCAGGACGGGACGTAACTGATCCTGGGGTACCGAGCAGACGGGAATGCCGTCGAACGTCCACAGCATCAGGCCGTCGGGAGAGAACCGCTGGGCGTACAGGTCGCGGGAATCGTCTCGATGGTCCTCCCATACGATTATTGCTCCGCCGTTTCCATCTGTAGCGATATACTGGTACCGCTGTTCGCCTGCAGCCGTTGATACGGCGTTTCCGTTGACTTCCCATGAGGCAAGGAGTTCAGATGCCGGGATTGTGAGAAGTAGAAACGCGACGAAAGAAGTAACAAACCGATTCATGGAATCACCCCTCCCGCGCCGCGGCCGGCGCATCATGAATTTGGATTGTCCGCCCCCGCGCAGAATGTTAGAATCCCGGCAATTGTACAGGAACGCCCCGTTGATGTAAACCGTTATTAAACTGTCAAGAAAGGCGGATCATGTCAGGGCAGCCTACGAGACTTCCACCCGAAGCGTACAGGGAACTGAAGGAAGGCGAGACCTATCACCCGATAGTGCCTGCCAGCGAATCTCCGCTCGAGATCACGATAAGGTCTGTCTTGATCGGCGTCATCATGGCGATGGTCTTCTCGCTCGCTTCCGCCTACCTGGCCCTCAAGACGGGGCAGGGGATGGAGGCGGCTATACCGATCGCCATAATAGCCATCGGGATCGCCAACGTCTTCGCGCGCAAGAGCACGA
>JAUWMD010000152.1 GCA_030613345.1 Candidatus Krumholzibacteriota bacterium | reverse complement strand
GTGCACGCGGAGTGACATCCGGGCGGGAGCGGCCAGATGACAAGGACGAGATTCGAAAAACTCGAGATCGGCGCTGCCGCCAGCGCCGGATTCCAGATCTCGGGCAAGCTCGGATTCCACGAGAACGAGAAGATAGAGCAGCTGACGCAGGAGTGTCTCAAGAGGGAACTCAAGCATGTCATCTTTGATTTCTCCGAGCTCACGTCGCTCGGTGGCGGTGTGGCGAAGATCCTCAGGGGGTTCGTGAAGGATCTCGGGGAAATAGGCGGCGAGGTCACGATCGTGGTCACGAGCAGTGTCGTCCTCGATTTTCTGCAGGACGGCGAGACGGACATCCGCATCTGTTCGACACTGGACGAGGCCGTCTCCGGCGGTGCGGCACCGGCCGCGAAAAAAGAGAAGAAGACCGTAAAGCCGAAAGCTGTCCCTGAAAGCGATCCGACCGTCAAGGACGGGG
Organism: Candidatus Krumholzibacteriota bacterium; assembly: GCA_030613345.1. GTDB lineage: Bacteria > Krumholzibacteriota > Krumholzibacteriia > Krumholzibacteriales > Krumholzibacteriaceae > JAUWCL01. The sequence continues at coordinate 6,078 of JAUWMD010000152.1, read as the reverse complement.
TTATCCTGATGGCGTATGATTCGGGCAGCGACCAGCCGAAGGCGGAAACCCCACCGCAGGCTGCCGTGGAGGAGGATACCGGGAGCGAGGAAGAGATCATTTCGGAGATATTCAACTCCGAGCCGAGCGGATCTCCGCCCGAATGGATCGACGATCCGGTATCGCCATTCAGTCTCTCCGAGGAGGTCGAGACGGAAGATGCCAAGGAGCTCAACAGGAAGCTCAAGAGGCGCATCCTCGAGTTGAAGACCCTGTTCTCCATCAGCACGGACTTCAATTCGATCAGGGAACGCAAGAAACTGCTCGATATCTTCCTGCTGACATCGATAGCCCAGGGCGGAGTCGAATCTGCCGTCTTCTACGAGAATAAGGAAGGAGTCTTCCTGCCTGCCATAGGCAAGGGCATTGACGAGGAGAAACTCTCCCCGATCGAGCTCAGCGATGACGAATTAGAACGGATCAACCGGGGCAGGGACGTCTTCGAGATAGACAGCATGTCGCTGAGCGACAAGACGAGAAGCGATCTCAGCGAGGCGGGGCTCGAGTATGTCTGTCCCTTCAATCAGGGCGAGGAGATGGCCGGCCTGATCTTTCTCGGCAAGCGACTCGCCGGCAGGGGTATGCAGAAGGAAGATTTCGAATTCATGCAGATACTCGTCAACCTGGCGAAGGGTGCGTACAGCAACGCTAATATGTTCGAAAGGGAAAACGAGAGGACGCTCGGCATAGTCAAGACGCTCATATCGCTCATAGAGGAAAACACCATGCTGAAGGGGACGTCCGAGATCGTGTCCCGTTACGTGGGCATGGTCGCCAAGAACATGAATTACCCCGAAGAGAACTTCAAGGATCTGATATACGGCACCGTACTCAGGGATATGGGCATGGTAAAAGTGAGCGATCTCATCGTGCGGAGCCCGCGCGAGCTGTCCAGGGAAGAGTGGCAGATAATCAAGAAACATCCCGAGGACGGTTCGGAAATGCTCAGGCGTATGAAATTCAGTAACCACGTTGTCGAGATCGTGCTCAGCCATCACGAGCGGTTCAACGGCGAGGGTTACCCGAGGGGTCTCAGAGGGAAGGAGATCCCGCTGGGATCGCGGCTGATTTCCGTCGTCGAGAGCTATGCGGCCATGATAAACGAGAGGCCGAATCGTCCCGCCCTGTCCGGCAGGGAAGCACTCGACACCCTCAGGGAGAATTACGGCCTGCGTTATGACCGTGAGGTCGTCAATCAGTTCGCCGACATAATGGAGAAGGAGATAGCGAAATCGGTACAACCCGCCGGTGCCGTTTCCTGAAAGGTGGATCACCTTGAGTGGTAACATTCTCGTGGTCGACGACGATCCCAACGTGGTCGAGATAATCACCGAATCCCTGAGGAATCGGGGGTACAACACCGAGTACGCCCTCGATGGTGAGTCGGCGCTGCGCAAATACGACGAGTTTCTCCCCGACCTCGTAGTGCTTGACGTGGTCCTTCCGAAGAAGGATGGATTCGCCGTCTGTGATGAGATACGGAGACGCGATACCAACCGCGACGTCCCCGTGATCATGATCTCGGGCAACGCCATCCCCGACAATATGCTGGAAGGATTCAGGTCCGGAGCACAGGACTATATAAAGAAGCCGTTCTCCGTCAAGGAGATGATCGCCAAGGTCGACAACTTCCTGTCGCAGGCGAGCAGGCGCAGAGATCTCCGGGAGAAGAACGAGCATCTCGAGGACGAGATCCAGAAGAGCGTGGATGATCTTCAGAGGGTCAACAGGGAACTGAAGAAAAAGGTTCTCGACCTGCGTTCGATCTTCGATCTGAGCCAGGACCTCAACAGGCTGCGCGATCCCGAGGAGCTGATAAATGTTTTCTTCCTCACGATCGCCGGCCAGCTCGGTATTGGTTCGTTCTGTCTCTTTTCCTTACCGACCGACACGGAGAGTTATCTCTCGTATGTCGGGGGCAGGGGCATAAGGGACACCGTTCTGAGGACGGTCAGACTTTCCAGGGAAACCGGGATGAGTCAATTCCTGCTGACCCGGGAGGGAATGCTCGATCTGAGAAGCGATGAGATGCCCGACGATGCGAGGCGCGAGATAGAGTTCATGTGGGACCTGGGATTTCACTACTGCTATCCCCTGATCGTAAAGTCTTCCCTGATCGGAATCGTGTTTCTCGGAGCGAAGGTAAGCGGCCAGGACTATTCGGCAAATGACAGAGAAGTCTTCAGATCGATATGCAGCTCGTTCACCACGGGGCTGGATAACGCAAGACTCTACTCCGAGCTCCAGTCCACGTACCTCTCCACGATCAAGGTCCTCGTCTCCACGATAGAGGCCAAGGATTCGTATACGAGGGGCCATACGGAGAGGGTCGCGATGTTCGCCAGGCTGATCGCCGAGGAGATGGGCCTGGACAAGAAGGACCTCGAGACGGTCAGCTTCGGGGCAGCGCTCCACGACATCGGGAAGCTCGGCGTGTACGAGGATATCCTCAACAAACCTGGCGAGCTGACCGAAGGGGAATGGGAGATCGTGAAGAGCCATCCCGTAGTTGGTGCCAACATCATCAAGAATATGAAATTTCTGGAGGCCGCATGCGACCTCGTCAGGCATCACCACGAGCGTCTCGACGGGCGAGGATATCCCGACGGGCTGAAGGGCGACGAGATATCGCTCGGAGCGAGGATCGTGGCCGTTGCCGACAGTTTCGATGCGATGACGAGCAACAGGTCTTATCGGAAGGCTTTCCGATACAAGGATGCCCTCGGGCAGCTCAAGCTCCAGACCGACAAGTTCGACGCCGGCGTCATCGAGCATCTGATAAGGCTCGTCGAAAGAGGCATGATCAAGGAACCGCAAAGAGACTAGATACCGCCAATCCCGTTTCCATAACAGCATCGATCCGAAAGACCCACTGAGGACAGGTCTTTCGTACAGACCAGTAATATCTTTCCGGCTGATCATGTGAACAGTGTTAACGCTGTTTCGTTCCTGCCGGCCGGACGATCTCACAATGTCCGGATCCAGTAACTGATATGAACATTATGGCTTGTGCGCGAAACGAAGCATGTTTTTCCTCAGGGCATCATGCTTGCCATTATAACACGACGGAACGGTCCTGAAGGAGAGGGGAGCGGAGGTCCGGAAGTGAAGATGTGTGTGGTGAAGGCTTCCGCTCCCGTTCCGTCACGCGGCGGGAACGGTCTCAGTGGATTTAATGCCGATGATGGCAACAAGCTCGTTTCGCAGCGCGTTGAGGTCGAGCTTGCGCTTGAGCTTACCCTCGCGGGCCAGCGAGATCGAGCCTGTTTCCTCGCTGACAATGATCGTGATGGCGTCCGTCTCCTCGGTGAGTCCGAGCCCGGCCCTGTGGCGGGTGCCGAGTGAGCGGCCGATCCGCGGGTTCTGCGAGAGCGGCAGGATGCACCCAGCCGCGATGATCCTGTCTTTTTCGACGATAACTGCGCCGTCATGCAGCGGTCCCGGAGGCGTGAATATCGATACGAGGAGCTCGCTGGTAACCTTCGCGTCGAGCCTTGTCCCAGTCTCGATATAGTTCTTCAGGCCGACGTCGCGTTCGACGACTATGATCGCGCCCAGTCCCTTCTGCACGAGAAGCTGGCAGGCCTTCACCGTTTCCGAGACGGTCCCCGACGACTCGACCTTGAGGAACATCCCTATGATCCTGTTCTGGCCGAGCTGCGTCAGCGCCTTTCTCAGCTCAGGCTGGAAGAGGATGACGAACGCTATTACCAGAACGGTTTTCAGGCTGCTCAGGATACGGTTGAGCGCGTTGAAGTTCAACCACTGGGCGATGAAGGAAACGATGATCAGAAGAAAGAGGCCGATGAACATCTGGATGGCCCTTGTTCCCTTGAAGAGCATGAAAAGCCTGTAGAAGAGGAAGGCGACGATCAGTATGTCGAGCATATCGATTGTGAGGCTGAAACGAAAAGAGCTCAAGAGGAGCCGCCTTTCCCGTTGATGGCCTTCCAGACCTTGATGTAATCGGCCGTCTCGCGGACGTCGTGGACGCGCAGGATCTGGATCCCGGCATCGAGGCACCTGCCCGTTACGGCGAGTCCGCCGCCCGTTCTCTCCTCGGGCCTGTCCCTCCCGGTGATCGTTCCGATGAACGACTTGCGGGAATGCCCGACGAGAACGGGATATCCAAGCGTATGGAGATCGCCTGCGCGATCGATGATCTCCACATCGTCTTCCAATCTTTTTCCGAATCCGATTCCCGGGTCAACAATTATTTTGTCGCGTGCGATTCCGTCTTCGACGAGCCTGTCTGTGGCCGACTCGAGCCAGGCGGATATCTCGTCCGGAGCGTCGTCGTAGCCAGGGTCGTCCTGCATCGTTTCGGGAGTGCCTTTCATGTGCATTACCACGACTGCCGCAGCGGACCCTGAGGCGACTTCAGTCATCCCGGGATCGTGAGTAAGGCCGCTGATATCGTTGATGATCGATGCTCCCAGGCGGACCGCCTCCCTCGCGACCTCGGAATGCCGGGTATCGATCGATATGACGGCGCCGCTGAGGCCGGCCGTTTTCTCGAGCACCGGGGCGACACGGTCGAGTTCCTCTGCCGGGTGGAGCTCGGTGGCTCCGGGCCTGCTCGATTCTCCGCCGATGTCGATTATCGAGGCGCCCTCTTCGGCCATCCGCGCGGCCTTTTCGGCCGCCGCCGACGGGTCACTGAAACGTCCCCCGTCGCTGAAGCTGTCTGGCGTCACGTTGAGTATTCCCATGATGAGGGGGCCGCCGGTCAGATCGAGAGAGCCTCCGGGAAGGCTCACCGCGGCCGGGGGAGAGGACCTCATCCCCAGCAGCCGGACGATCTCCGAGCCCGCCTCGCCCAGGCCGAACGGCTGGCTTGCCAGATTGCCGGCGAGGATCTCGAGCCTCTTCGCGTCCGAGATCAGGTATGCGCATGAATCGTCGGGTCCGCCCCGGATCACTTCCCGGTGGACGGCCGCGTCGCCGCCGATCGAGAGCATCTGCTGTTTCAGGATATTGGCAGCCGCCGAGGATAGTCCGCAGATCCGCATGACCACGGTCTCTGCTTTCCGTGTCATGATCTCGATGCCGGCCGGATCCACACCCGCCCTGCGGAGGTGGCCGGCGAGCGTTGCCCTGCGTGTGGAAGAGATGAGGTGGAGCTTGTAACGCATCTGCCGCTGCCGTGCGCCCCTCCTTCCGGAGCGATCTGTCAGGTGTCCAGGTCGGGGCCGCCGTCCGTTTCATCGGCGGCGGACGGCTCCTCTGAAGAGGGTGCCTCATCCTCCGAATGGAGGTCCGGTTCGACCGGCGAGGCCGGCCCGGTCTCGCGCGCGGTCTTCTTGAGCTCAGGTTTCTTCTTCATCGGAGGAAGATTGCCGCCGCTGAGGAGTATCTTCACGTCCTCCGCGTCGAGTGTCTCGCGGTCGAGAAGGGCCTTGGCCACGGCATGGAGCTGCTGCTCGTGCTCGGTGAGGATGCTGCGGGCAATGTCGTAGCAGCCCGAAATGATTCCCTTTACCTCGGCGTCGATATCCTGGGCGGTCTTCTCGCTGTAGTCCTTGCCGCTGGATATCTCACGTCCGAGGAAGATTTGTTCCTCCCTTTTGCCGAAAGCGATCGGGCCGAGCTTCTCGCTCATGCCCCACTGCATGACCATCTTGCGCGCGATGCTCGTGGAGTTCCTGATGTCTCCGAAGGCGCCGCTGCCGATCCTGCCGATGAACAGTTCCTCGGCGACGCGGCCGCCGAGTGCCATGGTGATCATGTCAAGGAGGTATTCCTTCGACTGGTAGTAGTAGTTGTCGTCGTCGGTGAGGAAGGAGGTCAGACCGCCGGCCTGGCCCCTTGTGATGATCGTCACCTTGTGCAGGGGATCGGCGTTCTCGACGTACGATCCGACCACGGCGTGTCCCGACTCGTGGTAAGCCGTCATGCGCCTCGTGTCTTCCTTGAAGACGCGGCTGCGCCTCTCGGGGCCGAGGAAGACCTTGTCCTTGGATTCTTCGAGTTCCTCCATGTAGACCTTGTCCTTGTCGCGCCTCGCTGCGAGCAGCGCCGCCTCGTTGACCAGGTTGG
>JAUWMD010000031.1 GCA_030613345.1 Candidatus Krumholzibacteriota bacterium | reverse complement strand
GGAGATACGAGGCCCGTACGGCGCGAGGCTCCGCTGCGCCCACAGGGTCGTCCGCACGACGGCCTCCAGGGCTGTTTCATAACTGCACGGATACTCGGCGCAGTGGTCGAGGACCATCATGATGTCGGAGCCTATGTCGAGCTGGATGTCGACGACGCTCTCCGGTGTGAGGTGCCGGCGCGATCCATCGACGTGGGAACGGAAGCTGACACCGTCGTCGGAAATCTTCCTCAGGTCGGCAAGACTGAACACCTGGTAACCACCGCTGTCGGTCAGGAGGGGCCCCGGCCACGACATGAACCGGTGGATGCCTCCCGCTTCCCTGATCAGCTCTTCGCCGGGGCGCAGGTGGAGGTGGTAAGTATTGGCGAGGATGATCTGCGCACCCGCATCGCTGAGATCTTCCGGCGTGAGAGTCTTGACTGTCGCCTGAGTCCCCACAGGCATGAACGCCGGCGTTTCGATCACGCCGTGGTCCGTGGTGAGCCGGCCGGTCCTCGCGCCGCCCGGATCGGCGCCTGTCAGTTCGAATCCGAAACTCAAACCTGCTCCTCACTCTGTCAACGGATGAACATGACGTCACCGTAGCTGTAGAAACGGAACCTCCGCTCCACGGCCCAGCGGTATGCGCTGAGGATCCTCTCCCTGCCGGCAAAAGCCGATACGAGCACAAGAAGGCTCGACCTCGGAAGATGCATGTTCGTAAGCATCGAACCAACGACCCTGAACTCGAATCCGGAGTATATGAAGAGATCGGTCCATCCGGTGAGGTATTCCTCACCTTCGGAAACGATCGTTCCGCTCTCTTCGAGGGCTCCCGAAGCGGCGGCCTCGAGCGCGCGCGTCACGGTCGTGCCGACCGCGATGACGTTTCTCCCGCTCTTTCTCGCGGACATTATCTCTTCGAGATAGTCCTTCCTTACCGCGACGTGCTCGGCGGAGAGAACATTCTCCTCGACCACCTCCTTGTCCAGCGGCCTGAAGGTACCGGGTCCAACGTGCAGCGTGACAGGCATTACCGTGATCCCCTTACGGCGCAGGCCATCGAGGACCTCTCCCGTGAAATGCAGTCCGGCGGTCGGTGCCGCGACAGAGCCCTCGACCCTTGCGTAGACCGTCTGGTAACGTTCCCTGTCGATCTCCTCATCCCCGCGCCTGATGTACGGCGGCAGGGGCGTGTGCCCGAACCTCTCGATGAATCCCGCCTCCGGAATCCCTTCGGGCATCGAGACGACCCATTCGCCGCCGCCGAGCTGCTCGCCGATAGTAATCGCGTGGCCCACCTCTCCGAACAGGACCCTGTTTCCCGCCTTGAGCCTTCGCGAAGGACGGCAGAGCGCCCGCCACCTGCCCTCTCCGAGGCGCCGGACAAGAAACACCTCCACCGCTGCCCCGCTCTCCTTCCTGCCGAGAAGGCGGGCGGGTATTACCTTCGTGTCGTTGACGACGACGATATCGCCCTCACAGAGATACCTCGGAAAATTCGCGAATTTCGTCTCGCGTACCTCTTTCCTCGAGCGGTCGAGCAGGAGCATCCTGCTCTCGTCGCGCCGCTCGGCCGGATACTGCGCGATGAGTTTCTCGGGGAGTTCGTAATCGAAATCGCTTATTCTCATGAGACTTTCCGTTACCGGGGGAATGGGCCGCACGGGCCCTATAGGATCCTGCCCTGCCTTCCATCGCCCGCGGGCGGCTCGGCGCCGAGATGCCTGAAGCCGGCCTCGGTGACGATCCTCCCCCGCTGGGTCCTCTGGAGCAGGCCTTCCTGTATGAGGAAAGGTTCGTATACGTCCTCTATCGTATCGCTCTCCTCGGAGACCGCCACGGCAAGCGAGCCGATTCCCACCGGGCCTCCCGAGAACTTTTCTATAACGGCGGAGAGGATCCGCCTGTCCATCTCGTTGAGCCCCCGCTCATCGACTTCAAGCTTCTCGAGGGCGTATCTCGCCATCTCGAGATCTATGGTTCCGTCGCCCTTTATCTGCGCGAAATCCCGTACCCGGCGGAGCAGCCTGTTGGCGATCCTCGGCGTGCCCCTCGAACGGCTCGCGATCTCCGCGGCCCCGTCATCGTCTATCCGGACTCCCAGAAGACCGGCGGAGCGTTTTACTATGATGTAGAGGTCGTCCGGCGAGTAGAAGTCGAGCCTCGCCACCACGCCGAACCTGCTTCTCATCGGTGGAGTGATCATCCCCGCCCTTGTCGTCGCACCTATAAGGGTGAATGGCTCTATCTGAAGCGAGTAATGCCTCGCGTGCGGGCCCTTGTCGACTATCAGCTCGCACCTGAATTCCTCCATAGCGGGATAGAGGTGCTCCTCGATGATGTGGCTGAGCCTGTGGATCTCGTCTATGAATACGACGTCCCTCGTCTCGAGCTGGGTGAGGATACCGAGAAGCTCGACCGCGCTCTGGAATACAGGGCCCGAAGTGCTCCTTATGTTGACGCCGAGCTCGGAGGCGATGATATGGGCCAGTGTCGTCTTGCCGAGCCCCGGAGGTCCGTAGAGAAGCACGTGGTCGAGCTGCTCGCCCCTCCTGCTGGCCGCCTCGATAAATACACGGAGGTTCTCCTTGATCTTACTCTGGCCGACGAACTCGGCGAGTGAGGACGGCCGCAGCGTCGACTCTGAAATCAGGTCGTCGCGCATCGCCTTCGGATCGGTTATCAATTTCTCCTGCATCGGGTCCTTCCGTACCTAGAGAGGAACCTTTCTCAGCGCCATCCTCACGATGTCCTCGACCCGGTACCCCGAGGCGTCGCCTTCGAGATCTATCCGTTCGAGGGCCTTCTCGGCGTTGCTCCTCGTGAGGCCTAGCGACATCAGTGCCGCCACCGTCTCTTCGAGTATCTCGGAACGGGCCGCAGGTCGGGCCGGACCCGCAGCAACTCCCTCGACCTCGATCTTGTCCTTCAGTTCGAGGATTATCCTTTCGGCCGTCTTCTTCCCGATCCCCGGGATCTTGACCAGGGCGGGGACGTTCTCGTCCCGGATCATCCCTGCCAGGACGGCGGCGCTACCGGTCGACATCATCGCGAGCGCCGCCTTCGGTCCGACACCGCTTATCCCGAGAAGGGCGGTGAAGACACCGCGGTCGTACTCCGTTGCGAATCCGTAGAGAGTCAGCGCGTCTTCGCGCACATGGAGGTAGGTGCTGAGCCGCACCTTCTCGCCGATATTTCCAAGCAGGGCGAGGGCGGGCGCCGGAACGTGGATCTTGATGCCGAATCCCCCCGTCTCCACGACGACGCTCGTCTCTTTCCTGCCGGCCAGTATTCCCTCAACCGACGATATCATACGGTCCTCCATACCGGCGATCCGGCCCTGAGCGCGTGGCAGAACGCCACTGCGAGGGCATCGGTCTCGTCCTCACAGGCCGGTTCGTGATCGGGGCGCAGAAGCCGGACGATCATCGCCCCCACCTGGCTCTTGTGCGCAGAGCCGGCACCGGTCACACTCATCTTTACCTCACGGGGTGCGTATTCGAATACCTCGATTCCCGCCTCGGCGGCTGCCAGGATCACCACTCCGCGCGCCTGTCCGAGTTTCAGCGCGCTCTTCGGGTTCTTCGAAACGAATATATCCTCGACGGCCATCGCAGCCGGCCGGAACTCCCTGAGCACCTCGTCGAGCCCGCGCTTTATCGAAGCGAGCCTCCCGGGCATCGCGTCCGAAACCCTGACCCTGATCACTCCCGATCCTATATAGACGATCCCGGAGCCCCGCTTCTCGACCAGGCCGTAACCGGTGATGCGGCTTCCGGGATCTATACCGATTGTAATCGACAATGCTCCCTCCGGAGGGCGCTACATCTGGTTTTCTATCTCCCTGAGTATCTCATCGGCAATATCGAAATTCGAGCTGACACGCTGGACGTCTTCGTTGTCCTCGAGTGCTGCGATGAGCTTGAGCACCTTGACCGCTTTATCGCTGTCGAGCTCGACAGTCGTTTTGGGATGGAGTGACACCTCGGCGATCTGGTACTCGATACCGGCCGCCTTTATCCCGTCCCTGAGCTCCTCGAAGGCCTCGGGCCGACACACTATCTCGAAATGGTCATCCTCGGACCGGATGTCCTCCGCGCCGTGCTCCAGTGCGATTTCGTATACCTTGTCCTCTTCGGCGACTGCTTGGTCGATAACGACCAGTCCCTTGCTCTCGAACATGTAAGCGACCGAACCGGGCTCGCCGAGATGCCCGCCGTGCTTGGTAAATGTGTGGCGGACCTCGGCGGTCGTCCTGTTCCTGTTGTCGGTCAGCGATTCGACAAGTACGGCGACCCCGCCCAGGGCGTATCCCTCAAAGGTCGCCGACTCGTAGGTCACTCCAGGCAATTCGCCTGTACCGCGCCTTATCGCCTTGTCCATATTCGCTGCCGGCATATTAGCGTCGCGCGCGGCCTGGATGGCCGTCCTGAGCCTCGGGTTCGTGTCTGCATCGCCTCCGCCCTCCCGGGCGGCCACGACGATCTCCTTTATCAGCTTGGTAAAGATCTTGCCCCTCTCGGCGTCGACCTTCTCCTTCTTGCGCTTGATCGTGCTCCACTTGGAATGTCCTGACAACGGCTGCCTCCGGCTTCTGTTTTACTTCTCTTCTTCCTTCTCCGCCTCTGCCTCGGCGATCAGTCTCTGCGCTATGTCGCGAGGCACGACCTCGTAATGGGAGAACTCCCTCGTGTGCGCGGCCTTGCCATGTGTCATCGACCGCAGCGAGGTTGCGTAGCGGTGCAGGTCGGCCAGCGGCACCTGGGCCTTGATCTTCTGCTGGCTTCCCTCCTGCTCGGTGCCCTGGATCTTGCCGCGCCGTCCCGACAGGTCGCCCATGATATCACCCATAAACTCCTCGGGAACGAGCACCTCGACATCATAGATCGGTTCGAGGATCACCGGCTTGGCGTTCTTGACCGCGGCCTTGAATCCCTTCGAACCGGCCATCTTGAACGCGGCATCGGACGAGTCAACGGTGTGGAACGAGCCGTCGTAGAGTGTGACCTTGACGTCCTGAAACTTGTACCCGGCCACAACGCCGGTTTCCATCGCATCCCTTATGCCTTTCTCTACCGCGGGGATGAACTTTCCGGGAATCACTCCGCCGACGATGGCGTTGTTGAACTCGAATCCGCCGCCTCGCGACTGGGGCTCGAGCCTCAGCCATACGTCGCCGTACTGCCCGCGGCCGCCGCGCTGTTTCTTGTGCTTGCCCTGGGCCTCGGCCTTGGCCGAAATCGTCTCCCTGTAGGGTATCTTAGGGGCGATCATGTCGACCTCGACGGTGAACTTCCTCTTCAGGCGGCCAAGGATCACCTCGAGATGAAGCTCGCCCTGTCCCGAGAGGATCGTCTGCCTCAGCTCGGCATTGTTCTCGACGGTGAATGTGAGGTCCTCGTCGGACAGTCTTGCCAGTCCGGCGCTGACCTTGTCCATCTCGCCCTTGGCCTTCGCCTCGATCGCCGTGTGGAGCGAGGGCTGCGGAAATTCGATAGGAGCGATCACGATCTGCTTCGACTTGGGGCAGAGCGTGTTGCCGACCTTAGCGGACTTCAGCTTGACCGCCGCGCCTATATCTCCGGCAGGTATCGAATCGGTGTCCACCCTCTCCTTGCCCTGAACAAAGTAGAGCTGGCCGATCCTCTCCGCCGATTCGAGAGAGGAGTTGAAAAGATCATCTCCGACCTTCATGTCTCCCGAGAATGTTCTGATGAACGAGAGGTCGCCGAGATGCTTCTCGGAGAGCGCCTTGAACACGAATGCGGCCGTGGGCTCGCCCGGCCCGGCCTTCTTCTTCTCGATCTCGCCCGACCCTGAGACGGTGTCTATCTCGGTACGCCATTCGGGAGACGGGAGCATCTTCACGATGACATCCATGAGCTGGCGTATGCCTATGTTCTCAGTCGCCGATACGGCGACGAGGGGAACGAACGTCCCCGACTGACATCCGGCGGACAGACCCCGCGCGAGTTCCTGATCACTCAGTTCGCCGCTCTCGAGGAACTTCTCGAGAAGGGAATCGTCCGACTCGGCCGCGAAATCCATCAGCTTCTGCCGCCATTCGCCGACAACGCCCTCCATGCCGGCCGGGACGTCCTCCTCGGCGAACTTGCCGCCGCCGGAGTAGACGAATGCCCTGTTCTTCAGGATGTCGACCACGCCCTTGAACGAATCGCCCTGGCCGATCGGAAGCGTAAGGGGCATGACTTTCGCTCCGAGATAGTTCTGTGCGTCCGCAACGCACTTGTCGAAATCGGCGTGCTCCTTGTCCATCTTATTCACGCACACGATCCTCGGAAGCCCCTTCGCGTCGAGATATTTCCACGTTTTCTCCGTGCCGACCTCAACGCCCGAGTCGGCGCTGATGACGACCACGCCGCCCTCGGCGATCGTAATGGAGGAGATGACCTCACCGACGAAATCCTCGTATCCGGGCGTATCGAGCAGATTTATCTTGACCTTGTCGTGCTCGAACCAGGCGAGACCGGCGCTGATCGATATCTGTCTTTCGATCTCGTCCGCAGCAGAGTCGAAAACGGTGTTTCCGTCCTCGATCTTCCCGATCCTGTTCGTGACGCCCGCGTCAAAGAGCATCGCCTCGCCGAGGATCGTCTTCCCCGACGACTGGTGCCCAACGAAGACTGTGTTCCTTATCATATCGATCGAAAATTTCTTCAAGACAACCTCCAGTTCTTTTTCTTGTCGTTCGATCAGATCCGCCGCAGGCGGACAGCCTCATGATAGATATCAGCCACCCAGTCCCTGCAGCATCAGCATTACTACTCCGAGCAGCCACACGACGAGTACCGGGACGAGGGCTGCCTTCCGGCTTACCCCATAGATGATCGAGATCCCGACGGTGAACAGTATTAAAAACCAGATCCCGAAAATACTGAGGCTTTCAAGCACGGCCCGCAGGATCCCGTCGGCCCTGGCAAAAATATTCAGAGAAAATGAGGTCAAATAGAGATCGTCGCGCGAGGTTATCTCCTCAATGCCCTTATTATGGATGATCAGCATCTTGAGCCCCTGCTCGATCAGGCCGATAATAGCGGTAAAATTGAGCAGGCAGAGCATCTTCTTGAAGCTCGATCTGCCGCTGACAAGGTTCACCGCGACGTTGCAGAGGGCGGCCAGGATAACGTAGATGACGAGGACGGCTATCGGCGCCAATATCAGCCCTACGGAGCCGAATTTCTCCATCATCTCGCCCTGAGCCTGCAGCTGCTCCTCCGACAGGCCTCTCTCGTTCAGCAGAAAAAGCTGCCTGGTGATCGGCTGCTGAAAATACGCGATCACCGAAGATGCTATCGCTATAACGATGAACGGCTGCCACCATGGAAGACCCGCACCGATCCTCCTGAAGACCTTGACCGGATCGATGAATATGTCGATCAGCGATGCCCAGAATCCGCCCTCGACCTCTCCGGAGGCCGATACTTCTTCCATTTCCTCGGGAACGCTGCCCGGGTTCTCGTTCATCTTTACACTCCTTTTACCCGTGAATAAACCACGACGCTCACCCGTACGGGCGTCGCGCCAGAAAAGGAACAAGAATAAAAATAGACTACTTTACCCCTCCTGTCAACATCCCGCTTGGGAACAGAAGAGCCGGCCTCCACGAAGGCGGCCGGCTCCCCGATACGCTGGTATGTTGCCGGTTCTCAATCGTTTTTGTCGATTTCCTCGAGTTTTTTCTGGAGCTTTTTCATCTCCTTTTCGAGAGTCTCCAGTTTTGCCTCCAGTTTCTCCTGCTCCATCCCGTGAAGCCTGTACGCCTTGGTCTGAGGTTCGTACATCATCTCGATGCGCTTCATTTCGTCGATATGGGGACCCTTTATCATGATCTTGTGCATGGCGAAGTCGTCCTCGAGCTCTACCTCGAATACCTTCGTCTTACCCTTCCGGATGACTGTGACGGCTACATTCATGTCTATGGTAGCGTCGACCCTGGCCTCGTCGCCATCCTCCTCGACTTCGACATTAACATCGTCGAGCGCCTCGTAGATATCGTCGATATCCTCGATATCCTCGTCGCCGACCTTCACGATAACGTCACCGGCCTTGATGCCGGCCTTCGCGGCGGGCGAATCCTCTACGACACCCAGCACGAGCATCCCTTCACCCTCATCGACCTTGAAATAAGGCGCCAGGTCGGCGTCGAGCTCGTGCAGCTGAACACCCATCCTGCCGCGTCCGCCGAAAACGGAGACCCGGTCGCTGCGGGAATGCATCCAGACGGGAGCGCCCATGCCGAGAGTCTTGATGCAGGCCCTCTGGGCAATATCGTCATAATCGTCTATATCGATGGTAACGTAGGCGGTCTTCTTCTCGCCGAGGGCAAAATTGAACGTCTTCTTCCTGCCGTCTCGATATACGACGACCTTGACCTTGTCCCCGGGCTCCTTCGATCCGATCAGCCTGCCGAGCTCCTTCGAATCCTTCACCCTGTCGCCCGCGATCGAGTAGATCACATCATTCTTCTCGAGCCCTGCCTCCTCGGCCGGGCTGTCGTCAACGATCCCGGTTATGAGGACACCGCTCGATTTGGGGTAATCGAGCTTCTTGATCATTTCCTTGCCGAGATCTTCCATGTAGATACCAAGGAAGGCTCCCTTTTCCTCGATCTTCTTGACCCTCTTTTCTCCGATCACAATCGTCTTCTTCTCCGCGAACGCGAACACGGTCATGGAGAGGGAGACGGCGATGAAAACAGCCAGTGATAGTATTATCAGTTTCCTCATCTCCGTCGGCCGCATTTTCCTGCGGCCGTCACCTCCTCAGGGGCATAATGGAAAGCGCCGTGACTCTCTTCTCTCTCTCATATCCCGGAGAGATGAAAAAGTTTCAGATTTCTCGGGATGTTTCTTCAAGATGAACGCCGTACGCCCCGGCCTGTCAGCCCTTCGTACACCGCGACCGTTCGGCTTCCCCATATCTCGATGTCGAAGTGTTCCATCGCCCTGATCCTTGTGCGTCTCCCGAGCTCCTGGCGCAGGGAGACGTCAGCGGCAAGCCGTCCCAGAATCTCGACAAGGCCCTCAATGTCGCCTGCCTCGAAGAACAGCCCGCAGTCCCCCAGCAGGCCCGGCATCCCGCCGACTCTGCTTGCGACACAGGCCAGGCCGCAGGACATCGCCTCGAGAAGGGCCAGGGGAACGCCTTCCGACCACGATGGGAGTACGAAGACGTCGAGCAGGGGAAGATACTCATCTGTCCTGTCTCTGTGGCCGGGAAACGAAACCTTCCTCTCCAGTCCGAGACCTTCGGCGAGTATCTCGAGCTCTTCTCTCAAGGGCCCTTCCCCGACTATGATCAGCCTCGCTCCTTCTTTCCCGGCAGCCGGGGATGATTCGAAGGCGGCGAATGCCTCTACCAGCATGGAGAGATTCTTGACCGGTTTGAGGCCGCTTACAGATCCGATCAGGAGACAGCCCGGATCGCAGTCGGCCGGGAACTGATCCCTCATGATTCGATCTCTCTCGCTCTCCCGCAGATCGGATTCGATAGGCCTGAACCTCGACGTGTCGACGCCGTTCGGTATCGTGACCACCGAACCCCTGCCCGCCCCGATCTTCAACGCCTCCTTCGCGGCCTCTTCGCTCACTGCAATCACGCGCTGCGTCCTCCGGCCCGCGATCGCCGCTATCATCCTGCGCAGACCGTTGAACTCGAGGCCCGAGCTATGCCTGGTCACCACGAGCGGCAAGTCCGAGATCGCCGCTGCCACAGCGGCGACGATCTCGGCATGATACAGATGAGCATGAAGGATATCCGGATCGGCGGCTGCAAGGATCTCCCGTATCCTCATCCTCACCGACGGCTTCGCGAGATCGGTTATCGACCCGATTAAAAGTTCATGGACCGAAATTCCGAGATCCTCGAACCTGGCCTTGAGAACACCGCCATGTTTGAGTGAACAGACTGCCGTATTCATTCCGTGACCGGCGAGATAACGGCAGAGATCGAGTACGTGCAGCTGTGCACCGCCGACTTCGAGCGATGAGACGAATAAAAGGATATTACGGGATATCATGCCGGAATCGTCACGTGATCCGTTCATACTTCTTGACCGGATCGGTGATCTTCTTTCTTCCCTCTATGACCCTCAGGGCTGGCTCGACGAAGGAATGTTCCTCGATGTGTCTCGTCGTCTCCGCCTTCTCCCACGAGGAAAGCCTCCCGCCTGTCAGGTAGGCAAATATTGCCGACATGGCCGCGGCGTTAACCATCACGAAGTAGAACGGCACAAAAAATATCTTCGTCCTGACCCGGCCCCTTCTCAGCAGGGCGCCGATTGCTGCGAAGATGTAGAAGATGTTCTGGAGGACAAAGAAAACAGCGAAAAACGGTTCATCGAGCAGGAATATACTGGCAGCGTAGACGACGGGGAGCGTCGCACCCACGCCCCATCGCAGCAGCTTCCTCGAGATGAACTGGAAAGACCTGAACGTGCCTCCGAAATCGTGCTGCAGATGATTGTAACCGGTCAGTCCCCTGACGACGATCCGCCGCTTGCGGCTGAATTCCTCCCTGAAGAAATATGTCGAACGCTCGTACGCGATCGCTTCCGGCTCGTATACAATTCCGTATCCCTGCGAGGCGACCTCGGCGGGCAGCTGGAAATCGTTTGCCACGTCCTTCATGACCGGCCTGAACAGTTCCCTGCGGATCGCGAAGATCGTCCCGGTCGCTACCAGGACCGAACCGAGCCTGCTTTCGAACCTGTTCAGCAGCCCCTCATAGCGCCAGTAGAGACTCTCGCCCTTGCCGACATACGATTCGTTGTCGAGATATACGAGTTTCCCGACGACGCATCCTGTCTCCTCGACGTCGAAATTCCTGACGAGCCTAAGCAACGCGTCTTCCTTGTAAAAGGCGTTCGCGTCGGAAAATACGAGGATCTGTTCCTCGATCCCCAGAACCGTCTTGTTCAGCGTCGCGCTCTTTCCCTCGCGGCGATCGAAAGCCTTGAGAACAACTCCCAGGCCTTCGTATTCTCTGACGATGCCGTTCGTCCCGTCAACAGACCCGTCGCTCGACACTACGATCTTCAGCCTGTCACGGGGATAATCGAGCTTCAGGCAGTTCTCGATCTTTTCCCGGATTATCCTCTCCTCGTTATGGGCAGAGACGATAAGCGCAATTGTCGGCAGCTGTTCCCCTCCATGTCCGCCGCGGCGGGGCGCGAAGATGCCGAGGAGAACCAGAATCAGGGGGTATCCGGCGTAGATATAGGCAACGAGCCCTATAATAGAGAAGATGAGGAGTTTGAGGACGGTATCCATTTCCGCTATTCCCCCGTATGAACAAAGTCAATTATTGATACCATATAGAGGAGAATCTTCAAATACAATTCTCCCTGAAAAACAAAAACGCGTCACCCGCTTTTCCGTACGTCAGGCCGCGTTCATCGAAAACAGATACGGAAAAACAGTAACGCTTTTTCTATAAGACTCCTTTTTCAATATCAATATACGATATCCTGCCGGCGATGTCAATAACGCCCGGCGCTGTATCTGGTTAATCCGCCGTATCTTGTTCCTATCCATACCATACCCGAAGGGTCCTCCTCTATCGAAAGCACGTAATCATCCCCGAGGCCGCTCGTGCTGTCGACATGAAGCCATCTGCCGCCGGACAGCACGTACGCCCCGCCCCCACCCGTCCCCAACCATATGCTCCCGTCCGCCGCCCCCTTCAGCGCGGTCGGCCGCAGGCCGGACCTGTGCAGGGGGGTTTCTATAAGCCTCCATCCAGCCTCAGACTGGAAGAATATCCCGGCCTCCGTACAGAACATGCACCTTCCCGAACCATCGAGCCCGAGGACGGGAGCGAACGACCCGCTCCGGTCCCCCCCCAAAGAGGAAAGCACCCTGACGGCGGGGTCCCCGTGGTAGAGCGAATCGGCCGGCATCCCCGTCGAACCGGATCCCGGGTAGGCACCTGGAATATCGAGCGTCTCCCACTCGTCGCCCGAGAATCTTGCGATCATGCCGGAAAGCGTGGAAACCCATACCGTTCCAGATCTATCAGTCGCTATGGAAGATATCCGCTCGTCCGGAAGACCGTGCCTGCGCCTGTAATGAACCCATCCTCCCGCTGTCAGCCGCAGTACCCCGCTGTCGAACGAACCGAACCACAGCTCGCCGTCGCGGCCTGCTGCTGCACCTGTGAAGTGCTCGGTCGGCAGTCCATGCCTGCGATCGAACACCTCCCAGCTATTTCCGGTGTGATGAAGTATGCCAACCCTCGTCGAGAGCCACAGCCTGCCGCCCTGTTCCGGCACGATCCCGGTCACCGTCCCCTCGAACCATTGTCCGGGAAACCCGATCGGCGTGAATCCACCATCGAACCTGTATACGGCCTTTCTTCCCACGAGAAGCAGCGTCCTGCCTGAACTGACGATATGCCCGATCGTCTTCTCGGGACCGTCTCCGGGAAGCGCTGTCTCGCGGTAGGAATCCCGCGCAATCGAGACGAAGATCCCCCTGGAACTACCGAGATAGGCGTTCCCCTCGAGATCGTGGCCGACCGAAAGAAAATCATGTGAGCTGAGCGAGATTCCTGGAAGCCGCAGAGGTGTCCAGCCAGACCCGTCCCAGATGCTGACGCCATAGCGGCCGGCCGCCCAGACCTTCGCCTCGGCGTCAAGGCCAAACCGGTAGATATCCCTGTCTGGAAGCCCCTGTCCCGGCCCGTACCTTTTGATCCTGCCGAGACTGTACCTGACCACGCCCTGCCTGGCCACGGAAACGAAGAGATACCCTTCCTCGGCGAGGATGATGTCGCGGACCCCGCCGATGGGGATCCGGCTTCCGTATCTCATCGAGGTCCAGCTGAAGCTGTCCGCCATGCAGACACCGCTCTCAGTCCCGATCCAGATCGTATTGTCGTTCTGTTCAACAACGCACGTGATCCTGTCGTCAATAAGAGAATCGGCCCTTGTCAGGATCGTCAACGTGTCTCCGATAATGTGCCCGCAGCCCTGTCCCCAGGTGGATATCCACATCTTCCCCTCACCGTGCCTTATATCGGTTATGCGGGAGAAGAAAGGGTGCTCCCGGACCGTATAACGATCCCAGCCCCAGTCGTGCCTTATGCTCAGGCCGGCTTCTCCTCCCACCCAGATCTCCCCGCCCTCGCCCGCCTCGAGACTCGTCACGGAAGTGAGACGGCAACCCCTTTCGACCAGGACGGTGTCGGCTCCGGGCACCCATATGAACAGGCCTCCCTCGGCGCCGACCCATACCGAATCGCCCGAGGCGAGGATCGCCTTTATGCCGCCGGCCGGCACGAGGATCTCGAATCTCCCCGCCGGCGATTCCTCCTGCCTGTGGGTCAGTCCGCCCATCGATACCTTTTCACCGGACTGAAGCCATCCCGCCGTCTCTTCGACCTCCACCCCTCCAGCGGACCGGGCTGCGGGGAACCCGGCGGCGGCCGCAAGAACAAGGATCGTCAGAACGGTTCGGTAGATCTTCATCATCTGCCTTTCAAAGCATGATTTCATAGAGAGAGACTTTATTACAGCGGGCAATGTAAATCAAGAAGATACGTCGGCGGACGAGACGGGCAAAGGGTTGGCGAGAAGTTCCTCGATGAAGACGGACAGGTCGGCGCCGGTCTCGGCAAGAATGGCCGCATTCAGATCGCCGACTCCGATCTCCCTCCCGTCCGGATCCTCCATGTAAAGCCTCCAGATCACGTCTATCACACCGGAACCTCCGCCCGTAAGCGAGGAGATCCTCTCGTCGATCGCGCGTGCGGCGAGAAAGCCCCCGTCGTAAAGGAGGTTGACCATCTCCCGGTTCGAAAGGTCACTGTTACCCGCCATAGAGAGATGGACCGAGCCGCAAAGCGCATTCTCCCTGCACCTGCCGATTATCGCGGACTCCGCCGCGTCGTACTGCAGGTCATTGATGATTCCCGCTTTCAGAAGCACCCGGTAGGAGAAATATACCGTGGCCCCCTCGGTGAACCACATGAACGAATCATCGGCCGGCCGCAGGGCCTCCCCGTTCCAGTTGTGGAAAAATTCGTGTGCGATTATCGACATCGGCGCGCCGTACAGTTCGCTCCTGTCAATGGCGGGATCGAGGAACAGAAGGACAGTCCCTCCGAAATGCACCCCGTAGTAATCAAATCCCCTCCCGCCCCTGACCGGATTGTGGTCACAGATCACAAGGTGCCTGTCCCTTGGCGACGAGCCGAACATCGCGATCTCCTCCGAGACGATGAACCGTATGGTCTCCAGCAGCTCATCGTCCCCGAAGCTCCACTTCCCCCCGATGGCCAGGACAAGCCTGACACCCGATACGGATATCTCGAGAAATCGGTAGCCGCCCGCCGCGACGAGCGTCATCGGGAGTTCGGATACCGCAGGCACTATCATCCTCGTGCCGACCGTTTCCCATGGTGATCCGATCCTGCTGCCTTCGTGGATGTCGATATCGACCAGTACCCCTCCCGCCAGCGGATGCGCCGGCTGGACGAAGAGGTCCCTCCCCATGAGCCTCGACCTGCCCGGTCCCAGATGGCTCAGCATCCCCCTCACTTCGGGGGAATACCTGTCCTCGATCGTCATGACCACATCGTATCTGATCGTGAAGTCATCGCCTCCGCACGCGATTTCCCAGCCCTCAGGCGTGGT
>JAUWMD010000126.1 GCA_030613345.1 Candidatus Krumholzibacteriota bacterium | reverse complement strand
CATGCTTCCTCATCGGAGAGACGGTCTCCCTGCCGTTCTACACCGCCGCGGGTCTCGTCTCGGGGTTCATCTACTCGAGGTTCGGCATGAGAGGCGAGGTGTGGAACTTCTCGCTCAACCCCTTTCTTGCAGTCTACAACTGCATCGAGCGCCTCGTCCACGGCGCTCTCGACAGGAACTTCATCCCCGTGGTGCTGTGCATCGGTTTCGCGCTCCTGCGGTACGCGCTTCTCGGGAGGTACGGGACGGCGGGGCTGATATACGGATATCCCGTGAGGGATTGGCTCTTCATCACGATCGATCTCGCCGTGCTCGTCTACACGGTGGGAATTGCGCTGAAGCTCGCCGCAAACGCCCGCGACGAGCTGATACACCGGGAGGAAGAGAAGCAGCTCGTCCACGCAAGGCTGACCACGCTGAGAAGCCAGATAAACCCCCATTTTCTCTTCAATACGCTCAATTCGATAACGTCGCTGATCAGGACCGACGCGGAGCGGGCGAGGGAGATGACGAGGCGCCTGTCGTCGATATTCAGGAAATCGCTCGACGAAACGGGGGACACGCATTCGCTCGCGAGCGAGATCGATTTCCTCGACAACTACCTGTTGATCGAGAGGGTACGGTTCGGAGACGACAGGTTCGAGGTCGTCAAGGAGCTCGACGAGAGGACCCTCGGCGTCCAGGTGCCTTCACTGCTTCTCCAGCCGCTCGTGGAGAACGCCGTCAAGCACGGCATCGCCTGCAGGACCGAGGGTGGAAGGGTCAGCATCAGTTCTGCCCGGGTCAGGGGTGGCACTGAGATAACGATCGAAAACGACGGCCCCGAGACGGGCCTGCTCGATATCGCCTTGCTGTTCTCAAGGGGGGTGGGCCTGAAGAACGTTGCCGAGAGACTCGATATCTACACATGCGGAGAGGGCAGGATGGAGATATGTTCGCGCCCTGGAGGGGGCGCGCTCGTCAGACTCTTTATCCCCGAGTCCGCCGGAAGGGGGAAGGAAGTTGCCGGTTCGTGTATTGATAGCAGATGATGAGAAGCTCGCGCGCGACGAGATGAGATTCCTGCTCGAGCAGGTTGGTGACATCGAGGTGGTGGGGGAGGCGGCCGGCGGGGAGGAAGCGGTCGCGATGGTGACCGATCTTTCTCCGGATATTATTTTTCTCGATATACAGATGCCCGTCCTCGACGGGTTCGGCGTCGTAAAAAGGCTCATAGACTCGGGCGACGTTCCTCTCGTCATCTTCACGACGGCGTACGACCAGTACGCAATCAGGGCTTTCGAGATAAATGCCGTCGATTACCTGCTCAAGCCGGTCGAGAAGGACCGTCTCGAAGGGGCGATCGAGAGGGCGAGGGCGATCATGCCCTCTCGCGGCGAGTTCGTCGAGAAACTGAAGAAACTGACCGATGGTATCCATGTCGGCCGGAAATTCCTGCCCAAGATCGTAGTGAAGAAAGAAGGCGGGATGGACCTCGTCGACACCGGCAGGGTCGCGATGCTCGAGAAGCGCGGCCTCGAGGTGATCGCCCACACGGACGACGGTGATTTCATCACGAACTACGCCGACCTCGACGAGCTCGAGGTCCAGCTCGACCCGGCGGTCTTCCTGCGGCTCGGCTCCGACGGGATCGTCAACGTCGGGAAGATCGGCGAGATAGTCCCATGGTCGGGTGGCAACTATGTCATGACGCTGGAAGACAGCTCCTCGACGGAGATCAAGCTGACGAGGACGCAGGCCCAGCTTCTCAAGAACAAGGCAGAGGGAAAATAGAGGGAGGCCAGATCTTGTCATCCGGTTACGATCTTGTCGTGCTGGGGGGAGGCCCCGCCGGCTACCCGGCCGCGATAAGGGGAGCGCAGCTCGGCTCGAGAGTCTGTCTGATAGAGGAGGACAGGCTCGGCGGCGTATGTCTCAACAGGGGCTGCATTCCGACGAAGACCCTTCACGGGCTGGCGCACCTCATCGAGCTTGCCCAAACCGGTCAGGAGTCGGGCGTATCGGGCAGGATATCGGTCGATCCCGCCGCTCTCATGGCGCACAAGAACAAAGTGGTCGACAACCTCGTTAACGGCGTAAGAAAGATCCTCAAGGGGAGAAACATAGATATTGTGAAGGGCCGCGGCCGTTTCGTATCGCCCGGCGAGCTCGAAGTCGAGAATTACGGCACGGTCAGCGGCCGGTCGGTGATAGTCGCCACCGGTTCGTCGGAGATCGAGCTGCCGGGAATGGAGTTCGACGGAAAGACCGTGCTCAGCTCCACCGACCTGCTCGACATCGGGCGGGTGCCTGAGAGTATGATAGTCGTGGGTGGCGGGGTGATAGGGTGTGAGTTCGCATCCGTTTTCAACGCCTTCGGCACGAATGTGACGATCGTTGAGATGCTCCCCTCGATAATCGCGACAGAGGATATTCATATAGTAAGGTTTCTCCAGACATACCTGAGGAAGAAGGGCATCACGCTGCACCTCGGGACGAAAATCTCGTCGCTGGAACAGACCGGCGACGGGGTGAAGGCTCTCCTGGAGACCGGCGAAGATATCAGTGCCGAGATCGCGCTCGTCTCTGTCGGCAGGAAACCCAATATCGCCGGCATCGGTCTCGAGGGGGTGGGAGTCGAGGTGTCGAAGGCAGGGATCACCGTCGATCGAGGGATGCGGACGAATGTCGATGGAATCTTCGCGGCGGGCGACGTCATCGGGGGATGGCTTCTCGCCCACGTGGCGACCAGGGAAGGAGTCACGGCCGCGGCAAACGCCCTCGGCAACGGTGGCGAGGTCGACTACAGCGCCGTGCCGACGACGATATACACCCTTCCCGAGATTTCGCGCGTCGGGCTGACCGAGCGGGAAGCGAAGGAAAAAGGGATCGAGACCGACACTGGAAGGTTTCCGTTCGCTGCCAACGGAAAGGCGAAGGGTCTGCGCGAGGAGGAAGGATTCGTCAAGTGGGTCGCCTCGAAGGAGGATGGCAGGCTTCTCGGCCTCCACATAATCGGGCCGCAGGCGACGGAGCTCCTCTCGGCCGGGATCGTAGCGCTGGGCAGGAAGCTCACCGCCCATGACTTCGCCGATTCGATATTCCCTCATCCGACGCTCTCCGAGGCTCTTGCCGAGGCGGCCGAGGCGATCGAAGGCAAGGCGATCCATATTCTGTGATATTGCTGTTTTCGAGGATCGCCGGGATAAACTCACAGATTTTCCGGAGGTATGGCCTGATGATCCGACTGATGAAAACGGCGGTTCGATACCGCACCGCCGGCATTATACTGCTTATTGTCATCGCGGCGGCGGCAGCCGCATACGGCACGGCTTCGAGGAATTCCAGCAACTCTCCCGAGACGGTCATCCGCCCCGGCGGACTCGAGATAGTACTCGATGGCTACCCGGGCTCGGGCTCGGTTCTCGTTGCCGTGGCCGTAAGGGCCGGATCGGCCTGGGAGACTTCCGATACGCGCGGTGTCACGCACTTCCTGGAGCATCTGCTGTTCGATGGCTCGGAGAGGTTCAGCCGCGAGGATATAAGCGGGTGGGTCGATGACAACGGCGCATTCCTCAACGCATTCACGAGGAAGGAAGTGACGGTCTATTTTCTTCTCGCCCGCTCCGACCTGCTCGAGGAATCGATCGAGATACTGTCCCAGATGCTCCTTCATCCGGTATTCACGCCGGCCGAGATCGAGAAGGAGCGGAAGGTAGTGCTCGAGGAGATGAGCCAGGGGCTAGACGATCCCCGTGAGGCAGTCTCTAGGGCAGCCGACATTTACCTCTACAGGGGGTCGCCGCTGATCGAGCCGGTCATAGGCTATCCATCGACGATCGAGAGCGTCTCGAGGGACAGGATCATCGAATACTACAGGTCCCGCTATACGCCAGGCAGGATGAGGATATTCGTGACTGGAGATTTCGAGCGCAGCAGGACGCTCGGCTGGATAGACGATTATTTCACTGCCGTCGGCAGCACCGGCGGCGGGAGCGTCAAAAGCAGCGGGAAGAGGAGGGATGTGGAAGAACCGGTGCTCGAGCCGAGATGGAGCGGGCAGATCACGGCCCGCGTCGTGGAGGGTGCCGGGGGCAGGGTCGATCTCCTCATCCGGATGCCTGCGGCGGGGGAGAAACTCTTTCCAGCGGCGCTGCTGCTCGCCGGGATGCTTGGGTCGCCGTCGTCCCCGCTGAAGGAGGCAGCCGATCAGGCCGGCCTGCCGGAGCCATCCGTCGGGCTCGAGGTGCACGAGGATTTTAGCGCGCTGCGGGTCGGCGTCGAGGGACAGAGCAACGATCCTGTCGATCCTGAACGACTCCTGGAAGCTATAACCGGCCTGGCGGAATGGAAGCCGGATGATAACGAACTCGAGAGGGCGAAGATATCGTTCGCGTCAACGGATATGTTCGACAGGGAGAGGTACCACTTCTACGTGATGCTCAACGGCGAGGCGATGGCGGTCACCGGAGCGGGCTGGTTTACGGCGGTATCGGCAGTGGAAAGGGTCAAGCCGGGACAGATCGCGAAACTCGTGAGCGGATATCTCGGCGAGCCGGAGTTCAACGGGTTCTCGGCTATCCCCCGGGCGCCCGATGTCAGGATGGAACGGGGGAAGACGGTCTTCGAGACCCTTTCCGGAGGGATGGCCGCAGGCGTCAGGCGCAGGGAGGGCTCTCCGGTCGAGGCGCTCTGCATTCTGTTCCCGGGCAGGGCCTGTGCCGGGCATATGGAGAGCGATGCAGTCTCGGCGTTGTTCATCATCCTGGAAAACTCGGCAGGGGGGCGCAGGCTGAAGGAAGACCTCGCATCGATCGGCGCGAGGATCCAGTGGGGTGACAATCCGTACATCCCGATGGACGATTACCTGATAAATCCAGCCTGGGCCTTCATCAGGCTGGAGGTGCCTGCCGGAAGGATGAGGGAAGCGGCCGGGATGCTGCAGCGTTTTCTCTCGGAGTACGAGATGCCTCAGGTTGATATTGACGCGGCCGCGCCGTTTGTCGCGAAAGAGGTCAGGATCCGGTCCGGGCATTCCTCCGCGGCGGTGAAAAAAACTGTCTACAAGGGACTTTTCCCGGATCACAGGTTCGGAGAAGCTCTTTTCAGGTCGGCCGGGAGGTGGGCGGCGACCGATTCGGCCTGTATCATCGATACACGCCGTACTCTCTTCCAGTACAGGGGATCAGTGGTGACGCTCGTCACCGCGATGGATGAGGCCGGAGGGATCGAGATTCTACGTGACATCTTCGGCGATGCCTTTGTCTCGAACAGTGTGCCCTGCCGTAAGGGCGCCGGTGACTACGAGCCTGGCACTGTCGACGGCGATTCCCCGGGAAGCGGCGCCTATCTGGCGGCTGCCTGGCGTGTCGATAACCTCTCCGCGGAGGAGATGGCGGCACTGGCCGTCGCCTGCGAGATTCTCAGCAGGCGGATGCAGCTCGACATCAGGGAGACGAGGGGGCTGGCCTATTCGACGGGGTGCTCGATGACGCAGGTCGGCGGCTATGCAGTGATTTCGGCGGGACTGGGCACCAGGGGAGTTAACGCCGACAAGGCTGAAAAGGCCCTGAGGGAGAACATAGAAGGGATTTCAGCCGATCCTGTAACCGCGGAGGAGGCGGCCACGGCGAAGAGCCGTCTCGTGTCGAGGCTCTCGAGAAGGGAGCTCTCATGCGCCGGAGAAGCGTTCGGGATATGCCTGGACCGCCTTTACAGGGGGGGAACGGACCGCTATGGGCTTATCGTGGCCGCTCCATTCGAGTCCGTCCGGGAACTGGCCGGCCGCCTTGCGTGGGGGAAGGCCCTGTTCGTGCGTCTTCTGCCCGGCGAAAACGCCACCGAAAAAAGATCGATGCCTCCGGGGATGATGCGACGATAATTATTGACCGGATTCGAGGAATTATATATTTAATAGAAACGGTTTTCGGTTTCTAACGACCTCAACGGAGGAAGAAATGACTCATGTAATCAGTGACGAGTGCATCAGCTGCGGCGCGTGCGTGCCGGAGTGCCCGGTAGAGGCGATCAGCGAGGGCGACGACAAGTACAAGATCGATGCCGACGCCTGCACCGACTGCGGCGCCTGCGTCGAAGTATGTCCCACCGATGCAATCGCGCCGGAAGAATGATCTTCCTGGCCTGTTATCTGAAAAGGGTGAATATGTCGAAGAAGTACCGTTTGACGGCCATGGCTTCGTGTTCGGGCTGAGCTTCCAAGCTCAGCCCGACGGAGTTGTGGCCAGTTCTACAGAAACTCCCCCCCCAGGACCATCCCGACCTGATCGTCGGAACGAACCAGGCGGATGACGGCGGAGTAGTGCGTATAAGCGACGACAGGGCGATCATCCTCACCGTAGATTTCTTTCCCGCAATAGTCGACGATCCGTATGTGTTCGGGCAGGTCGCCGCGGCGAACGCGATGAGTGACATCTACGCGATGGGAGGCGAGCCCTTATCGGCGCTCAACATCATCGGATTCCCCGAAGGGAAGCTCGAGATCGAGGCGCTCGAGCTCCTGATACGGGGCGGCGCCGACAAGGTCAACGAGGCGGGCGCCGTCATCATCGGCGGCCATACGATGATCGATTCCGAGCTGAAGTACGGCCTCTCGGTCGTGGGGACGATCCATCCCGACAACATTGTCCTTACTGCCGGCGCCAGGCCGGGCGACGCGATCGTCCTGACGAAGCCGCTCGGCACAGGCATCTACTCGACGGCGATGAAGAACGGTGCCCTCGACGAGGGGCAGGAGAGACTTTTTATAGATCAGATGATCGCTCTCAACGCACCAGCGGCCCGGGCGATGGTCGCAGCGGGGGTTCATGCATGCACCGACGTCACCGGTTTCGGGCTGGCCGGCCACGCGCTCGAGATGACCGACGGCTCGGACATCACGATCGCGATCGACATGGAAGCTGTTCCCCTTCTTCCCGATGCTGCCAGCTTCGCCTCGCAGGGTCTTCTCACCGGCGGCGGAATGTCCAACCTGGAGTATACGGGCAGCTCCCTGGAGATCGCGGGCAGCCTGACAAGGGAACAGAAGATGCTCCTGCACGACCCGCAGACCTCCGGCGGCCTACTGATATCACTGCCAGCTGAAAAGGCACAGGATCTCGTGGAAGATCTCGGGAATTCCGGCGTTATATATGCCGCCGTGATAGGAGAGGTGCTTCCGAAGGGAGGCAGGCCGATCCTGATCCGGGTTTAAGCCGGATCGACCTCATCCCGTTGACCGGGTTCCGAATCAACGCCCTGAATCCGGCCCTTTCCGCCTCAGTCTGGCTTCCTCAAGGCTGAAAAGGCACCCGCAGTAATCCTGCCTCGTGAGGCCGTGCTCGCGGCTCTTCCTGCAGCTCTCATGGAATCCCCCCTTTTTCTTGAAGTCCTCCTCGAGGAAGATGACGCCGTGCTTCTCTCCCGAAGCCCGGCCTTCCTCGACGATCCAGGCGTGGATCTTGTGGGG
>JAUWMD010000101.1 GCA_030613345.1 Candidatus Krumholzibacteriota bacterium | reverse complement strand
TATGCCGGCACGGCTGCCA
Organism: Candidatus Krumholzibacteriota bacterium; assembly: GCA_030613345.1. Lineage (GTDB taxonomy): Bacteria > Krumholzibacteriota > Krumholzibacteriia > Krumholzibacteriales > Krumholzibacteriaceae > JAUWCL01. Next base: position 8,641 of record JAUWMD010000101.1, on the reverse strand, counting down.
GGGCCAGGACTGCGAGTATGAGCATGATCCTCGACATCAGGTTATCTTTGCCTGCCCGTAAAAGTGTTCTGAAAACTTTCCTCGGATTGGGGGGAGGGCGGTCCCCGTCCGGCGATTATACCCCACAGCGGCCGTTTTAAAAAGACGAGAGCGACGTGTGCGGTAAAGATTTGTTGCCTCCGCAGTGGTTCGTGCATAATATGGTATTAATGTGTAACCCCGAATAATCAGGGATTTCTCGCAATAAATTTGAATCATCGCTGAAAGGAGAGAGCGGGTGGATACGTATTACAAGCCTGAAGACCTGCCGAAGTTTGCCGAGATCGGCGAGGAAGCGCCGGAGCTGGCGAAGAAATATTTCGAGTGGTACGAGGCCGTTTTTGCCGAGGGGGAACTGACGGAGCGCGAGAAAGCGCTGATCGCCCTCGCCGTTGCCCACGCGATCCAGTGTCCCTACTGCATCGACGCATACACGCAGGCCTGCCTCGAGAAGGGCTCGAGCGTTGCCGAGATGACCGAGGCGGTGCACGTCACCGCAGCGATACGTGGAGGCGCTTCCCTCGTCCACGGCATTCAGATGCGCAATGTCGCGGAGAAACTCTCCATGTAGCCATGCGAAGAGAGGATGTCCAACAGGCAGCGATGAACGATAACGATGGCATTGCAATCCCCCCTTTCCGGCAGACGCTGGACGATCACGATATCGAGCTGGTGAGGGGGCGTACGACGACCCTCCAGATCAACGTCGGGCTGCTCTGCAACCAGACCTGTCTGCACTGTCACCTCGAGGCCGGCCCGGGCCGCCGGGAGATCATGGACCTCGATACGATGGAGGCCGTGATCGATTACGCCGGGCGCTGCGACTTCGATATCATCGACATCACCGGGGGCGCCCCCGAGATGAATCCTCATATCACGAGGCTTGTCGAGGGCGTCGCGTCCCTTGCAGCCCGCGTGATATTTCGCTGCAACCTTACATCGATAGCAGGAGGTGGGAGGGAGGGGCTTCTCGAACTCCTTCGCTCGAACGGGATAGCGATCATCGCGTCGTTGCCGGCGCTCAATGCGAAGCAGACCGATTCGCAGCGCGGTGAACACGTGTTCGAGAAGAGCCTCGAGGCGATCGAACGGCTCAACAGACTCGGATACGGTGAGCCGGGTACCGGGCTCGAGCTCGACATCGTTTCCAATCCCGCCGGCGCCTTCCTTCCCCCGGCCCAGAAAGAGATGGAGGAGAGGTTCCGCGAGGTGATGCAGAGGAAGTGGGGGCTCCACTTCAGTAATCTGTTCAACTTCGCCAACGTACCGCTCGGGAGGTTCCGCAGGTGGCTCGAGAAGAGGGGTGCGCTCGACTCCTACTACGGGAAGCTCGTCTCGGGCTTCAATCCCTGCGCCACGGACGGGGTGATGTGCCGGACCCTCGTGACGGTCGACTGGGACGGGTATCTCTACGACTGTGATTTCAACATAGCCGTGGGGCTTCACATGGGGGGGGAAAGGGTGCACGTCTCCGAGATGGCGGGCCCCCCGGAGCCGGGCAGCCCGATCGCCACGGCCGATCACTGCTATACCTGCACCGCCGGCGTGGGCTTTACCTGAGCGGGCGAGATAGAGACCTGAGTTGCAGGTACGGACACTTTTTACTCCTTTCGGCCGCATGATCCCGCATCCAGGACCCGAAAAAATGCCGGTCCTGACGTACCTCGTGATTCCCCGTTTTTACCCGTACGGCCGTCGTCGTTTACGATAGTACCTGACCAGTTTCGTGCAATCCAGCCCCGGGCATGGAACTTGCCGAAATTCCCCTTTGCCAGCGCTACTTTTGATTAATTCTCTCCGGCGTGAGATTGAATTCTGCCGTTGATCTGTCATCGGCAGTAGATAGGCAGCAGAGGGGGAAACGATGAGCGGACCGAGCAAGGTATACGTCATCAATCCTAAAGTCAGCGGAAGTTTGTCTTCTTTGTCCGGAAAAGACGGGAAGGGACTTCCCGAGTATCTCCGGTCCTCCGGAGATGGGGGGGGGAGCGGCCGGGGAACGTCACAAACGCGGACAAACGAAAGGCAGTCTGGCGTTCCGTTGATCCTCTCGTACCTCGCCGGGCCGCTGTCCCTCCTCGCAACCCGCAGGGGGCGCAGGAGCAGGTTCTGGGCGGGACTCTCTGTCTTCAGCGTGATCTTGTTTATAATAGTCATATGGATGTGGAAGGGTTTCTCTTACTGGTCCACGCGGGAAAACCCCGTCGTTGCCGTCATGCTCCTCGCGGCGGTGGCGGCGGCCATATCCGGTGTCTCCGCATGGACGAGGGCGGTTGTACTCGCCGGGCGCTACGAGGGCCCGAGGCTGAGACGCTCGCCCGACTGGATCAGAGGACCGTGGGCCGCGGGACTGTTCGGCATCATCTGCCCGGGCATGGGGCTATTCGTCGCCGGGCGCTCGAAACAGGCAGCTGCGGCGCTGTGGATGGCCTGCATGTCCGCTATCTCCCTGCTCGTTCTCTCGAAGGCTGCATGGCTGTGGAATTTCAACGCGTATGCCGGTGCCTTCGCCGTGAGGCCGGATACGCTCGAATACATATTGATGGGTGCGAGTGCGGCGGTGGTTCTAGGAGGGCTGGCCTGGGTCGTGCAGGCGCTGAATGGGGCGCGCCTGGCCGGACGGGCCTCGAACCGGAAAACGGTTTCCCGAAGAAACTGGGCTGCCGTCGCGCTTCTTGTTTCAATTATTGTTTTTTCGATCCTTTCCAGGCCCACCGCCATCGCCGAGTCACTCGACAGGGGCGCGGCAGTCGCCAGCAGCGAAGGTATGAGGATCATTCCGCTCCACCTCTCACGGGCGGCGATCCGTCTCGATCCGTCGCGCCCGGGCTACGTCATCAGGGCGATCGGCCTTTACGAGGATTGCGGCGATCAGGCAACGGCCGATGAGATGCGCCGGGAACTGGTCGCTCGACTCGAACCGTTGGTACCGCTGCTCGAAGAGGAGGGCATGGTGATCCCGACGGCCTCGATCCCGGACGGCGAGAATGTGTTTCCCGCCGCTCCCGATATCGAGAACGGCGACGGGCCGGTGATTGCGACGATTCCAGCCGAGCTTCTGATACTTGACTGGGATATAGACCGGCTGATTCCCTGAAAGGCGTTTGTCTCATCATATTGAATCAGTGAGGGGACATCTCCATTGCGGAGGTGTCCCCGATTTTTATCATGCAACGTCCCCCCCCGATGTGATATATCTCGGTTCGAAAGCGGATCACCGTACATCGAATGACATCCGGACCTTCTACAAGCGCGGCGGCCATGACCGGAAGAACGATATCGCACTACAATATACTCGAGAAGCTCGGCGAGGGCGGGATGGGCGTAGTCTATCTCGCCGAGGATACGAGGCTGCACCGCAGGGTGGCGCTTAAATTCCTGCCGAAGCATTTCACTTCCGATCCCGACGCGCGCGGACGTTTCGAGCGCGAAGCGAGGGCCGCTGCTGCCCTGAACCATCCGAACATCATTACGGTCTACGACATCGGTGAGGCCGACGGTCAGGTCTACATGGCGATAGAGCTCGTGGACGGGGAGACGCTCGCCGACAGGATCGCCTGCGCTGCAGCCGGAAGGCCGATGACCATAGAGGAGATCAGGGACATCATCGGACAGATAACCGAAGGCCTGGGAAAGGCCCACGAAGCCGGTATAGTCCACCGGGACGTCAAGCCTTCCAACATCATGATCGATCGCGATGGACGCGTGAAGATCCTCGACTTCGGCTTGGCGAAGCTGAAGGGGGCAAGCAGGCTGACGAAGGAGGCCTCGACACTCGGCACGGTGCAGTACATGTCGCCCGAGCAGGCGAGGGGAGAGGATGTCGACCGGCGCAGCGACATCTGGTCGATCGGGGCGGTCCTCTACGAGATGCTCACCGCAAGGCAACCGTTCGCGGGGGAGTATGACCAGCACGTAATATACTCGATCCTTAACGATGAACCTGAACCGCCCGGTTCGATCCGCAAAGATGTACCGCCAGGACTGGAGCGAATCGTTCGAAAAACCCTGCGCAAGGACAGGGACGAACGCTACCGGGGTACGGACGGGATCATCAAGGAGCTGGAAGCCGGTGACGGAGAAAATGTTGTCAGGGGAAGATCCCGGGGCTCAGGTGTCATGAAGTGGGCATTCGCTGCGCTCGTCTTCATCGCGGCGGCTGTGGTCATCCTGAATATCCGTTCGGGCGACAAAACCCGCCGGCTCTCCGGGCCGGTCTCGAGACAGGTGACCTTCACCGGCAGCGCCATCGAGCCGTCTATAAGCCCCGATGGTAATTACATTGCCTATATGACCGGCTACGCGACCTCCGAAGGCGCGATCTACATCAAGGATCTGGAGAGCGGTTCGAAGGTGAAGATCCTGTCCATCCCCAGGGGATTCAATATCCACTGGTCTCCCGACGGATCGAAGCTCCTCTACAGCGGATACTGGTCCGAAGAGAGTTCGGGGGTCTATCTGCTTCCGCGTCTCGGGGGGACTCCCAGAAAACTCCTTTCAATGCCGTGGTATTTCCTTTCGTGGGCACCGGATCAGAACCGGTTCGCCTTCTCGAGAGTGGGTACGGGCGAGCTGTTCATCCTCGATATCCGCTCCGGCGATACGACAGCGGTCGTGCTCGAGAGGGAAATCGGCGATATTGAGGATGTAGACTGGTCCCCGCTGGGAGAAGAGATCCTCATTCAGGCGAACGATGGGGAGAAGATCGCTCTATGGGTCGTGAAACCGGATGGAAAAGATCTGCGCAGGCTCCTCGAGATAGATCAGGCGGGAGGCACCTTCATCGGTAATCCGCGATGGTCCCGGGACGCAACGGCGATCTATTTTCTCGAGACCGGGATCAGGGGGCAGTTTGTCTCCGACCTGATGAAGGCCCGATATGATAAGGACTCGGGGCGGCTCGACGGTGAGCCGTATGTCGTATTGAGCAATCTATCCGTCGTCAAGGAGGCTGGCATTGGTTCGAGCTACTCCATATCCAATGATGGAAGGCGGCTCGTCCTGGGGCAGACATCGAAGAGGATGGACCTGTACCTTATGAGAGCCGAGGGAGAGGGAGAAGGGATGCACTGGAACACCCGGCGGCTGACGAACTCGACGATGCTGAAAACGCGGCCGTGTATCTCGCCCGACGGCAGGATGATAACCTTCGGTATGGGAAACGAGTGGTCGTTCGACATATATACCATGGCCCTGCCAGAAAGTATGGACGAGCCGCTGAAGGAGCCGATGCGGCTGACCTATCTCGAATCGAACAGCGACCTTCCGGCATATTCTCCGGACGGCGGGGAGATAGCGTTCTACTCGATGCAGGGTGACATCATGAAGATCTGGCATGTAGGCGCGAAAGGGGGCACACCGAGGCCTTATCCATCGACAGGGGGAAGTATGATGGATCTGGAACTTGCCTGGGCTCCTGGAGAAAGGATCATCTATCGCTTGGGGAGATTATCCAGTTTCAAGATTCTCGATCCTGCCACCGGCAAAGAATCGGACCTGTTAGCGATGGAATGTGAGGGGTACGTCTTCGGTCCGTGCTGGTCGCACTCCGGGGACCGGGTGGCTATATTCATGAACAGGCTGACGGGCGGGACCCAGGATATGGGGCTGTGGGTGATATCGATCGCAGATGGAGAGTTCAAACCGCTCGTCGATTCTATATTCTGGCCGGTTGCATGGTCCGAAGACGATCGATGGATCTATGCTGCTGGTCCTCCCGGGCTGCACGAGGGTTACGACCGCAAAGCGTCAATTTTCAGGATCAGTCCGGTGGACGGTCACTTTGAACACCACGCTGTTTTACCCTTTCCTGCCAGGATCTGCGAGCATGTTTCCATCACTCCGGACGGCAGGACGATTGTTTTCCTGAAGGGGGATACAACATCAGATATCTGGCTCGTCGAGGATTTCGATCCGGAGATAGAATAAGCCGGATCGACCTTCCGGCCGTCATTGCGATTGCATCGACAACCCGCTCATTGTAGAATAACTGCGACATATAACGTCTTGCACCTGATGCCCGCAGGGATAAAATTATATTGTGGGCACTTCGGGAAGCGAGCATTGCATGAGTGACGGGAATATCGGCAGAATTGTCTCCCACTACCGGATAATCGAGAAGATAGGCTCGGGCGGGATGGGCGTCGTCTACAGGGCTGAGGATACGAAGCTCAAACGTATCGTCGCCCTGAAGTTTATGGCGAAAGGAGCCCTTACCGGCGATGAGGAGAAAAAGCGCTTCATCCACGAAGCACAAGCCGCCGCTATGCTGGACCACCCCAATATCTGCACCATATACGAGATCGAGGAAGCCGGCGAAGAGATCTTCATAGCCATGGCTTACGTAGATGGGCAGACCCTGGGGGACAGGATCGGATCTGATCCGCTGCCGCTCGAGGAAGCGCTGGATATCGCCATACAAATCGCAGAGGGGTTGTGTGAGGCGCACGAAAAGGGCATCGTACACAGGGATATCAAACCGGCCAATATCATGATAACCGGAAAGAGCAGGGTGAAGATCACCGATTTCGGCCTTGCCCGGGTCGCCGGGGCGACGAAACTCACGATGGAGGGGACCACGCTCGGCACGGTCGCCTATATGTCTCCCGAACAGACGCAGGGTGGCAGTGTCGACAACCGTACCGATATCTGGTCGCTCGGTGTCGTTCTGTACGAGATGCTGACGGGGCAGGTTCCGTTCAAGGGGGATTACGATCAGGCGGTACTCTATTCCATACTCAACGAGAAGCAGGAATCGATTACGTCCCTGCGCTCCGGTCTGCCGCTCGAGCTCGAGCTGATTCTCGACAAGGTTCTCGAAAAGGATTCGAAAAACCGCTACGGGCATGCCGACGAGTTCCTTACCGACCTTCGCCGCCTGCGCAGCGCTGTTGCCGCCGGATCGTCTCACAAGATCCCGGCGGTGAAGGAACGCAGGCGCAGGAGATGGTATGTGTCGGTCCCGTTTCTGGCGCCCATGGTCCTCATCCTGGCACTGACCATATCGCTGATAGTCTATTATCCGAGGCAGGCTATTTCCTTCTCGGAGAGGGACTGGATACTGATAGCTGATATCGAGAACCTCTCGGACGAGGAAGCATTCGACAATGCTCTCAATGAAGCCATCACCATCGATATCCAGCAGTCGCAGTGGGTCAACGTCTTCGACAGGGGGAGGATCGAACAGACCCTCAGACGTATGGAACGGCAGGATGCCGGCAGGATAGACGAATCACTCGGCCTGGAGATCTGCAAGCGCGAAGGGATCAAGGCTATGCTCGTTCCCAGGATCAGCCATGTCGGCGAAACGTACAGCCTGAGCGCGTCGATCGTGGACGTCAACACAGGCACGAGACGCAGTCCTATCAGGATCACGGTCACCGGCAAGGACGAGGTCCTGATATCCGCGGTCGACGATCTCTCCATAAGGATAAGGAAAGATCTCGGCGAGTCGATGCGGTCGATCCAGAAGAGCGACAAGAATCTGGCAAGGGTGACTACATCCTCTCTGGCGGCGCTCGAACAGTACACCCTCGGCAAGGAGAAGCACCGCAGCCCACAGTCCTGGGAAGAAGTGATGATCTTCTACGAGAATGCCGTCGAGATAGATTCGACATTCTCCGCGGCCTATGCCGCCATCGGAATTGTATATAACAATCTCGGCGAGACCGAGAAGGCGAAGGAATACTTCATCAAGGCATTCCGGTACATCGATAACCTGACCGACCGGGAGAGATACCGTATCATGGCGGAATATTACAACATCGTAGAAGAGGACCCGGATAAGGCGATGCAGACCTACAGGTCGTTTCTCGAGCAGTATCCCGATGACTCCGCCGCCCGTAATAACCTCGGGCTGACGTATCAAGCACTCGCCAGGTATGACGAGGCCGCCGCCGAGTTCCAGAAGACGCTTGATATGGACCCGTATCACATGGTGACGTACAACAACCTCGTGATACTGTATACCGATCTCGGGCAGTATGACAGGGCGATCGAGACGGCCGAGGCGTGTTCGGCGATCGATTCCACATATCCGGCCGTTTACAACTTCGAGGGGCTTGCCTACGGTGAGCAGGGCCTTATCGACAAGGCGATCGGGTCGTACAGGAAATGTCTCTCGCTCGATCCCGACAACTACTGGGCTTTCTATCTTCTGGGAGATTCGTATACCACGCTCGGAAGATATGACGAGGCTCTCGTCGAACTGGACAGGGCGATCAGGATAGACTCGGAGAATCAATACGCGCTGTCCGCCCTGGCCCGTGTCCATTCTCTGCGCGGCGATAACGATATGGCCATAGAGTTTCTTTCCAGGGCTGTCGACAGGGGTTATGCCGATTACGATTACGTGAAAAACAACAGCGACCTGGACAATATACGAGATGATCGGAGATTCGAGCCGATTCTAATGAAAATGAAGGACAGGACCGGCAGCCGAGAATGAAGAAAGATCGGTCCTGTCCTCCGACAGAGACGACACGGGAGCCGGCCTGCCGGCAGCATCGAAGATCCGCAGGGGAGTACGTCTGTTTCTTGTCCTCACCGCGTTGGGCCTTGTCATCGTGCTCTACCGTTCATCGTTCGCCGGGAGTATCGAGAA
>JAUWMD010000287.1 GCA_030613345.1 Candidatus Krumholzibacteriota bacterium | reverse complement strand
ATCTCGCTACCGGGGATGTCGCCGGTCCTCTTCCTGCCGAGCACGTACCGTTCGAGTGTCTGGAGCCTGTGGTTCGGGGTCCGTCCCTTCATCAGGGACCTTGATATCGGCAGCAGGTCTACGTGTGACCGGGGTATCCTCATCGTCAGACCGTGGAAAGTCATCCTCTCCGCGAGGAACGGGATGTCGAATGTGTTCCCGTTGAAAGTGACCAGTATCTCCCGGGAATCGAGCAGCCGGGATACGAAAGAAAGGACGGCACGCTCCTCGGTGTAGTCCCTCGCTAGGAGCTGGTCTACGACGAGCTCCTCGCCCTCGCTGTACATCAGCCCCACGAGAAAGAGGGGCGTGTTGCGCAGACCTGTCGTCTCGAGATCGAGGTAGATCATTCCCGCCGGCGCACCGGTCAGTGCCTCCAGGGGACTGCATCCGGCGGGCATCTTCGATGGAGACGAAGCGAGGGCTTCGATGTACTCCTCATGCGTTGCCGTTCCCCTCTCCCATATCGCGGCAGCCAGTTCGCGTACCCTGTAGAATGGACCTGCATCAGTCTCAACCACATCGCCGGGGACGAGGACCTCGATCGGGCCGGCGGGAAGCACCGTGAAGAGCTCGTCGTCGGTCACCGGGATATCGGCGAAAACAGGCACCTTCGGCTTCGCCGGGCCTTCCCCCGCGAGCTGGCTCTCGCTGGCAGGCGGAGCCTCGGGAACGGGAGGGACCTGCACCGCGGGAGATGCCCCGGTCTCTTTACGGCCGCCGAAAACCCCTCTGGCGCGTTTTTTGAGCCGTTCCAGCTCGTTTCTCAAATCGTGTCCGCTGTCTTCCATCACGGCTTTCGAACCCTCTCTCTCTGTCCTCTCAACACGGACATGATAAAGCCTGCCGCGGAAAGGTTCAAGCGGTCCGTATCTTGCAATCCGCCGGATAATGCGCACTTTTACTTGACGACCTTCCCGCTATTTGGATATTTTACACCGAACGGACGGGCAGGATTATGAAGAGGGAAAAGAAAATAACGATATTCGTGATCTTAGCGGCGATCGTTTCCGCGGTCCTCATAACGTCTTCGAACAGGGAGGCGCCGAAGGAAGCGCCGGAGATCGCCCCCGCCTCTATGGTCACCGAGACCGCTTCCGGCCTCACGCAGCCCGTGCCCCCGCCTACCCCCAAACCGGATTACGCCGGCGAGATCAGGAAAAACTCGAGCTTCTTCGACATAATGACCGCCTGCGGCGCCACACCCCGTCAGATCTACGACATCGCCGGCAGGGCCAAACCGGTATACGATCTCGGTCGCATACAGCCGGGGCAGAAATACGAGATATTCACCGGTGACGACGGCGCTATAGAGAAGATCCTTCTCTCTATCGACGAAACGGGCTACGTCGAGATAGCCTGCACTCCCGAAGGAATCGATGTCGAACGCAGGGAATACCCCTACGAAATCACGATAAGGAAAGCCTCTGGAATCATCACGCAGTCGCTCTACATGTCGTTCATCGACCAGGACCTGCCGATCGAGCTCGGCGCGAATCTCGTCAATATCTACGCATGGGACATAGATTTCTTTACAGAGATCAGGAAGAACGACTTCTTCCGGGTGATCTACGAGGAGCGCAGGATGCTCGACGGCCCCGACCACGAGGAGAATACGGGGGTCGGAAGAATAATCGCCGCCGAATTCAACACGAGTGGTACCAGCCGCTACTGCTTCCGCTTCGATAACAAGACGGATTTCCCCGATTACTTCGACGACGAGGGCAAATCGCTGCGCAAGCAGCTCCTCAGGGCGCCCCTGTCATATACCCGGATCAGCTCGGGATACAGCAAGCGGCGGTTCCATCCCGTGCTTCACACATACGCCCCTCATCTCGGCATCGACTACGCCGCGCCGACGGGTACGCCCGTCCAGTCGACCGGCGACGGGACGGTGATGACCGCCTCGAGGACGAGAGCCAACGGGAATTACGTTAAGATCAGACACAACAACAGCTACATCAGCTACTATCTTCACCTGAGCCGCTTCGGCAAGGGCATCAAGCAGGGCACGAAGGTCAAGCAGGGCCAGGTAATCGGTTACGTGGGAGCGACCGGATACGCGACCGGACCCCATCTCGATTACCGGGTCAAGAAGAACGGCAGGTTCGTCAACCCCCGCAGGCTGAAGCTCCCTCCGGCGAAGCCCGTAAGCGCTGAGAACATGGCGGCCTTCACGGCGAAGCGCGATTCGCTCCTGTCCGTGCTGAGATCGGTGCCGGTCCGCGACCCCCGCGGTGAATACTTCGCCGTGAGCGGAGGGCCCGCCTCCGAGGCGCCCGGCAGGCCTGGCGGAAGCGGCGGCTCCCCACTCCCCCACTGAGCGATGGAATCCACCGAACGAATCCTTGTCCACGCATGCTGCGCATCGTGCTCGAGCTACGTCCTCGAGTACCTGCTGGAGAAGTACGATGTCACCGCTTATTACTACAATCCGAACATTCAGCCCGAGGCAGAATACCGGCTGAGGCTCGGCGATGTGAGAACAGTCTGCGGTCGCCTGGGGATCCCGCTGATCGAAGGGCCGGAGGAGCTCGAGGAGTGGAACGCGGCGATCGCCCCGTACGCCCACCTTCCCGAGAAGAGCGAGAGGTGCCGGGTCTGCTACCGCCTGAGCCTCGAGAAAACGGCGGGAATGGCTGCCGAAGCCGGGATCGGCCTCTTCACGACGACCCTGTCGGTCAGCCCCCACAAGATCCACGCCTGGATCGTCGAGGAAGGCCGGGCTTCGGGAGAGAAGTACGGCGTCATCTTCCTCGAGGAGGACTTCAAGAAAAAGGGCGGATTCCATGAGAGCTGCAGGAAGAGCCGCGAGCACGGCCTCACGAGGCAGGATGCCGGCGGGTGCCTTTTCAGCCTAGAGGAAGCCAGACTGAGGCGGAAAGGGCCGGATTCAGGGCGTTGATTCGGAACCCGGTCAACG
>JAUWMD010000230.1 GCA_030613345.1 Candidatus Krumholzibacteriota bacterium | reverse complement strand
GGCGGAGTCCTTCATCGCGCTTCCGGGTAGGAACTCAAGCCCAAGCCTTTGGCTCGAGGTGAGTGCTTCGCCTGTGGCCGCGAGAGCTTCGTGGACGTTCGGATACGATACGTAGTCGAGGATTCCTGCCGCTACGGACAGCTCCTCAAAAACGTGATCGCCGGCGACCAGGTGCGTTCCCTTGCGGCCGCACGCGGCCTTCACGGAAAGTATCCCGGTCTTGATGTCATTGATCGGCACTCCATCGGCGTGGTCCCAGTCGTTCGCCGGGGTGGCGCCGTAAGTCGTGGCGGCCATCAGAGTGACCAGCCTTATCTCATGGAGCAGCTTGAGGCGCTTCGTCACGAAGGCCACGGCGTCCTCCATCGGCCTGACGGGATCGGCCGCCTCTTTGATCTCTTCGTCGGAGACGAAGGTCTTGAGGCTTCTGGTCGGGATCGTCCCCGACCCTTCTGTGACGTCGTATCCGATCTCGTTGGTCCCGCTCTTAGCGGCCTTCATGTCATCGATCTCGTTGTCGAGGACTTCGGTGCCGTAGATCTTGAACTTGTAGCTCGAACTTGCGCACGGCTTGATCGGGGCGACCGTATCCGAGACGAAGGATTCGTCTGAATTGTGGCCGTAGTCCCTCGCGAAACCGGTGAGATAGGTATCGACTCTTACGTCTGCTACTTCGGGCATTTCATTTCACCTCCTTCAAGGTGTTTTAGGTCGTGTCTACTCTCTCGTAGAACGGGCGCTGGATCACCATGACTTCGTCGCCTGCCGTATCACCGACCTCAAGGGCCTGGCCGACCACGTTGTAGGCCGTAGCGGCAGTCGTGCCTTTGATGTCGACTCTTCCCGCGGCTCCGTCGGTTATCAACCAGCAGCCGACAGTGATGTTCACGTCACCAGAGATCGCCTTCGTGATGTCGCCATCACGCGACACAGCAACGGCAGCGCCGCTGGCCGCGTCGTTCAGCGCGAATCCTACGAAGTTCGCGTCGTTATCGCCGGCGGCGACTACGACAACGCCCTCTGCGTTCTGAACACACGCGGCGTACTTTGTGATAGTGCCGCCCGCGGTGAAGACCGCCGGAGGTCCGTTTGCTATCTTGGGAAGTCCCATACTGTTCACCTCCTTCCATGTGTTATGCCGACGCTATCTCGTCAGCTCCTGGGTCAGCCTCTCGCGAGACTGCTCCATTCCGTTGTGGACATCGCCGGGCTTGCGGGTAGCGGTGGCCTCGGCGAACTCCTCGACCTCCTTCTCGTCGGCCTTGCCGATGAGCCCGAGCTCGGCGAACTCGCCCTTCAGGCTACTCTTCGCCCTGTCAGCTTTGAGCTCATCGGTCACATCGTCATCGCCCTCGCCGTCGCCGTGCTCGGTGTTGAGGTCCATGATCTTCGGCATCTCCTCGAAGTTCGCCTTCATCGTGGCCATCTCAGCGTCGAGATCATCGGCATCGCGGAGATTCTTCGCGAAGTTCTCCTTGAACGCGGGCAGAAGCTTTCCGGCCTTGGTCTGCTCCTCGAGGAAGGTCTCGATCGTCGCGTCCTTGGCCTTGGTAGCGGCCTCGGTCTTCTCCGTCTCGTTGGCCTCGATCTTCTCCTCGAGCTCCTCGATGGTCTTCTTGTACTCGTCAACCATGTCGGAGTTGGCCTTCTCGGCGGCTTCGAGCTTCTTCTCGACGGTCGCCTTGTCGTTGCGGAGCTGCTCGATCAACTTGTCTTCTGGCATATCTATTTCACCTCCTTCGTCTGTTGGGGGATCGTCATCAGTGGGCTCTTCCTTGAACTCGAAAAGCCCCTCGCTTTCTATGTACAGTTTTTCCACTTCATCGCCGCCGCTCGCGTACAGCGCGGCGACATCCTCAATCGTCAGCGGCAGAGTGTTGGCCGCCGGGTGATCCGCTCCCAGAATCGCGATACCTGCCAGGAACTTCGCTCTGACCTTGTCTGCGACAGTGTCCTTCCACTTCACCCACATCTCGATAGACGGACGGCGATAGGCACCCTTGACGATCAGATCGTGGACCGTCTTGGAGAGCTCTGAGAGATCAGCTACGAGCCGAGATCCGACCTTGCGCACGTTCTTGAGTACCCCGAAGCTCGGCAGCCCGGCGTCGCCCTCTTGCATCTTCTTGCGGCTGGTATGGGAACCGAGGACGATGTACGGCGAGAAGCGGTCCTTGGTCTCTTCGTAGTTACGGACCATCTCATCGAGATCTTCTTCGGTGATCTTCGTCTTGCCCTCATGCCAGACGCCCGCCTCTACAAGCGGCACGTTCTTGATCGTAAATTTCTCGGCCATCTTCTGCCTCCTGTACGCACCGCCTGCCGTTATGACTGGTGGTGCCAGCGGATACTATTGCTTCCTCGGCCGAGGCTTGCGCCCTTCCGGCTGGAACTGGTGAACGGATCCCGCCGGGATCCCGGTTATCTCGTAAGCCTCGCCGCGGACTATCGCCACGATTATCGTCCTGCAGTTGTAGTGGTATGGCGGCCAGCCGTAGGCGGCGAGCTCATCCTTGCTCACTATCCTCTGGTCTAGCCCCGCACAGAGATCGGTCGTGTTGCCGTCCATCACCGCGCTGATCATGTATGCCTCGACCTCGCCAGCGACATCCGGATCCTCGAATGATTCCCGGCGCCCAGCACTTAGGGCGTCTGCGATGTTCGTCTCGACGACCGTCTTGATATGCCAGGCTTCAGAGACCTGCCCGGCCTTGAGCTCACCGGTCTCGACATACCTGTCGAAAATTGACTTTATCTCAGCCTCGGCCTTGTAGACGTTCCCTTCCCGAATGCCCTTGTAGATCGCCCTCTTGCATTCGGCCAGGATCTTCTGATTCTCTACGCCCGCGATTGAGAACGCATTCTGCGTATAGGGAACTAGATCGCTTGCGGTGACCTTCAGCCCTAGATCCTTGAAGTGCTTCATCGCACTGGCCGGCGGGAGCGGCTCGAGTAGTATGTCAACAGTATCAATGTCGGCCAATTCGACGCGGCCGCTTAAAATATCTTTGATCTCTCTCGCTGCTTCCCACCGGCCGTTTAAATACTGAGTTACAAGCGTGCTCGAAAGAAGCCTCTGTATCTCTCCAACCTTCCGAAGGCTCAGCTTCGCCACGCCGCGGTTATTCTTCTCTTCGATCAGTCGCCTCTTGCGGACCACCTTTATCAACGTATCTCGCTGGTCCAGCGCGATCGCCCGCCAGGTCTCTATCGCCTGGTCCTCAAGAGAATCAAATGATGCCTCGAGCGCGGCGAAGTTTACCTTGCGTTCGATGATTGATATTCTCCGGCTGAGGCCGGCGGAGAAGTGGAGCTCCTCCGCCTCTGCCTTCGCCGGGGGGGCCGTCACGGGTGACGGCTTGATTCCAGGTGTGAGCTTCCTCTTCTCCTCTGGCCTCTCGCTGTGCGGTGCCGCCAGAAGTTTTAATATCCATTCCCGAATCTCATCGGGGATGTCCTCGGCATTGAAGATCCCGGCTTGTATCGCGCCGTAGAACGCCGTCAGCGCCTCGACAGCCTGGGCGGTGCTCATAGGCTTGAATACGAAGCGCGGCAGCGGGTACTGAGCGCCGAAGTTCGCTACAACGAGCGTCCGGATAGCACCGCGCCTCATCACCCTCTGGGCGTCCTCAGCCATCGCGGCAAGCACCCACAGATAGACGTCCAGGTGAGTCTTGCCCAGAGCATAGGACCCCTGCGGCTTAGCACTAAAGCCGAGAAGATCGGGCGTCAGCAACCGGCGCGCCATGTAGATATTGAACCTGTCTATCGCCTGCGGATACGTATCACCCGCTGCGCCGTTTGATTCCTTCAGGTTGATCTTGACATCCTCGGGGTGCATTAAGAACGTCGCCGCCGAGACACCCTTCAGCATTTTCTTGAGCTTTTCCTGTGCGGCTGCATCAACCTTCCCGTTAAATTCAGCGTCCAGGAATCCGCTCGCCGTGCGCTCGCCATAGATCCCCCAGAAGCGGCGGAAATATTTCTTCAGGATGTACCAAGGATAGCACGGCTCGACATCGCCGCTGCCGTAAGGACTCCCCCAGTCGGCGGTATACGAGTAGTGGATATACTTCGCATACGGAAGTTCTCTTGGCCTCCCCTCCCCAGCCGTCTGGATGACGCCATTGTCAGCAACCCGCTTCCCCTCTTTGAGCTTGAACTTGACCTGCTGGGGCTTCTGCGGAACGCTCCGCGTATACGCGAGCGTCCCCGTGTGCGGGCCTTCGTCGCCATACTCAGTCACCTTGTCTGATAGCGAGAA
>JAUWMD010000028.1 GCA_030613345.1 Candidatus Krumholzibacteriota bacterium | reverse complement strand
TTTGGGCGTCCGGGCCCGGCGGCCCGTCCGCCTTGCCTTGTGCGCCCGGCCAGATGATCCGGTCTGGAGAAAAAGCCTTTTACGGTTTTCCTAAAAAAATAATCTTGACACTTCCGCTCTTCTATGGAATCGTACTCTCTGCTGTCTCGGGCATGCCGAAGGGGGCATGTTACTGGTAAGGTGAATTAAGGCCGCCGTGTCCACGGTTGCCGATTCTTTATTACGGAAAAAACTACATGCAGTTTATCGACTCGACAAACTTCGAGAGGTTGCTTAAAAAACTTTCCGCCGAGGGAGAGCTTTTTGTGCCCGTCACGGAAGAAGACACGGGAAAACTCCACATAGAGCGCGTCGAGACCTTCCCTCTTCCCGAAGGGATGAGCGTCGAAGGCTACCGGACGGTCGAGACGCTGAAGGGATTTGCGCAGTTCCTCCGTTCGACCGTCGCAGAGTACCCTTCAGAGGAACTCGACGAGTTCGAGGCCGAGGAAAACGCACTTTCATACATAGTGGTCGGCGCGAGGGGTTGCGATGTCGCAGCCATGGAGATGATAGACAGGGTGCAGGTCGAAGGAGAGTTCGAGGACCCGTTCTACCGGATCCGCAGGGAGAAAATGTTCACGATAGCCGCCGATTGTACCGACTGCGGCGAGTCGTGTTTCTGCACCCTGCTCGGCAGGAAGCCATGGCCGGAGAAAGGTTACGACCTGGCTATCTCAAAGGTCGACGCTGGGTATCTCGTCGAGGCGGGTTCGGATCGCGGCGAAAAGGCGATTTCAGAGAACGGAGACCTCTTCACCGCTCCGCGCGACGGCCAGGAGAAGGCCAGGGACGAGGCGCGGGCGAAGGTCGTCGCCAAGCTCGAGAAGATCAACAGGGATTTCCCCGATGCCACGAAGATGACAGAGCCGCTCAGAGAAGCGCTGGCCGACGGGCTCTGGGACGAAGAGTCGGCGAAATGCGTAGAGTGCGGCGCCTGCACCAATATCTGCCCGACCTGCTACTGCTTCCTCCTGTTCGATACGGTGGCAGGCGAGAAGTTCAGGCGGGTGATGTCCTGGGACAGCTGCCAGGTCACCGGATACGCGAGGATGGCAGGGATGGGCAACCCGAGGCCCCGCCTCAGTGACCGCGTAAAACACCGTTTTTATCACAAGTATGATTATCTGCCCCTCAGCCACGGCGAGATCTTCTGCACCGGCTGCGGCAGGTGCATCGACACCTGCAGCGCCGGGATAGACATGCGGGCAGTGTTCCGGAATGTAATGAGCAAGGCAGCCAAGTAAGGGAGCAAATGGGATGAAAAACCCGTATTATCCCATCGATACTGTTGTCGAAGATATCATAACGGAAACCCCGACGATCAAGACGTTTGTCCTCAAGCCGGTCAGGCCGATACAATTCAAGGCCGGCCAGTTCATGCAGCTCACCGTCCCCGGACTGGGCGAGGCGCCGTTCACGCCCAGCTCCGACCCGAACATCACCGAGAGGATGGAGATCAGCATTCTCAAGACGGGAAAGGTGACGGACGCGCTGCACGAGCTCGGTCCCGGCGCGAAGGTCGGGCTGCGAGGGCCGTTCGGCAAGGGATACCCGCTCGAGAAGCTCGTGGGCAAGGATGTCCTCGTGGTGGGCGGCGGCGTGGGCCTCGCCCCGATGAGGTCGCTGCTCTACGTACTCTTCGCAGATCCGTCGAAATACAGGAAGATCGTCATCAAGTTCGGCGCCAGAGAGCCGGCGGAGCTGAGCTTCCGCAGGCAGTACGACGAGTGGCGCGCCCTTGCAGGGAACATATCGCTGAAGACAACGATCGACGTGGCGCACCCCGACTGGAGCGGGCACGTCGGCCTGGTGACGACGCTGCTCGAGCCCGGCATGCTCGAGGGGATCGATATAGTCGACAGCTACGCACTCTCGTGCGGCCCCGAGATCATGCTCAAGTTCGTCACCCTGAAGCTTCTCGAGATCGGGTACAAGCCCCCGCAGATATATCTCTCGATGAACAGGAAGATGTCGTGCGGCATGGGCCTCTGCGGACGTTGCAACGTCGGCCACTACTATCTGTGCGTCGACGGTCCTGATATGTGTTACGACAAGATCAAGCACGTTCCGAACGTGTTCGGCTAGTTCACTTGTGGTTTGGGCCGCAACCGCGGCCCTGGAAAGAAAAGTCGTCTATGAGTGAAATACGCAGCAACTGTTCTATCTGCTCGCTCGCCTGCCCCCTTATCCTCAAGGGCGGAGGGAGGAGCCCGATCTTCACGAACGAGGCGATCCTCTCTCTCGAGTGGGACGACAGTGAAGATTCGAAGTACGGCGGAAGTCTCTGCGCCCGCGGGGCAGCGATGGTGGAATTCGTCTCCCACCCCGACAGGCTCAACTATCCGTTCGTCCTCGGGGAGAGGTCGACATACGAGGCGGCCGTCAAGGAAGCGGCTCAGAACCTCTCGGCCATCAAGAGCGAGGCCGGCGGCGACGCGATCGGCGTCCTGATCGGCGACAACCTTACGAACGAGGAGGCCGCGCTCGCGCTGAAGTTCGCCAGAGATGTGATAGGGACCGAAAACATCGCCCTCATGGCCCCCGACGACATCCCGATGTTCAGGGCATGGATGGGATACGACCTCTCCGGTCTCGGACCCGCCGGGCAGAAGCCCGAGAGCAAAAGACAGGTCTACCTGCTCGTCGGAGATCCCTTCTCCGAGCATCCGTGCACGGCCAAGGCCGTCGCGGCGGGCAAATACGCGGGCAGGGGTAACGAGGTCATCACGATAAGTCCGGAGAAGAATCACTCGGCGTGGTTCGCCAGCAGGCACCTCAGATGCCGGCCGGGCGGAGAGCCGGCGGTCCTCGCGGGACTGCTCAAGGCGGCGGCCGCAAAGAGCGGCGCGCAGCTGCCCGGCGAGCTCGGGAAGCTGATCGGCTCACTCGACTGGAAAGAGATCGAACGTCTCGGAGGCGTCTCGAAGGACGACCTCGAGAGCGCGGCCGGCTCCATGCTCTCAGCCGCCTCTGTCGAGACGCACGTTTCGAATATATTCGGACGCTTCGGAGCGCCCGGCCTGACATCGGTCATGGCCGAGGCGGTGACGCGGATCTGCCCCGGAGAGACCATCTTCGACGTCCAGTTCGTTCAGCAGAACACCTGGGGGATCTACTCGGTCCTCGCCGGCGCCGGAAACGGAAAGGCCCTGGCCAGCATCGTCTCCGGCGGCATACAGGCATTCGTGCTGCTCGGGCTCGATCCGTCTTCCGTTTTCCCCGCCGCGCCGGTGGAGAAGGCGCTTCGCGACAGCAAGTTCACCGTCGCAACGCAGCTGTTCATCGGACAGGCTGCATCAGGCGCCAACGTCGTGATCCCCGCGGCGACCCTTGTCGAGAAGAAAGGTACCGTGTCGCCCTCGTTCGAAGAAGACATCGTCCGCGACGAGGCGATAGCCCCGATCGCCGGCACTGTCAGCGACGGACGTTTCCTGGCCGATCTTGCGAAGGAGATGGGAGCCGGGCTCGAGGCTGCGCCGGTGGAGAGAAAGACAGCAAGGGCAGGCGCTGGGGAGAGCCTCGCAGCGGACTGGGCGGGCTACGCGGTGGATATGAAGGGCCTGGAGAATGCGGATATCGTCCTCGTCCCGTGGAGCGAGGCGGTTCATGCCGCCGACGGATCGATCAGCAGGAACCTCCTCTGGCCGAAGATCACATGCCCCGAGCCGGAGCTGATGGTGTCGAGGCAGGTCGCCGAAGAGATGAACCTGCGTGACGGCGACCTCCTGAAGGTCGTCTCCGAGGGCGGAGAGGCCATGCTCCCGGCCAGGCCGACGGGCAAGCTCGAGGGAAAGACTGTCGCGGCGACGATACACTTCCCCTCGGTCCGCAAGCTGTTCCCGTGGAAGCTGAATGAACGTCATGGGGAGATAAGCCTCGCCCCGGTCGCGGTGATCCTGGGCAGGCAAAGCGAGAAGAGCTGAGGTTATGGAGAAGAGAATCTATATCAACATGAACCTGTGCACCGGATGCCGCGCGTGCGCCGCCGCCTGCGCCCAGGGACACCATGACCAGGGGCTGCTAAAGCACGGAGCCGTAGAAGAGGTCGCCCTCATGCCTCTCCACTGCAGGCACTGCGACACGCCGCTCTGTCTCGAGGTATGTCCCCAGGACGCGATCAAGAAAGACGACAACGGCACGATCGTGCGCAACAGCCAGCTCTGCATCGGCTGCAGGTCGTGCATCATGTCCTGCCCCTTCGGTGTGATGTTCATACATTCGACATGGCACGTGTCGCCGAAGTGCGATCTCTGCCATGACCGGCTTGAAGAGGGAAAACAGCCGCGCTGCGTCGCGACATGTACGTCGGGAGCTCTCGTGTTCGAGGAGCTCACCGATCTGGAGAAAAAACACAGACACGCCGCTGAAGGCGGGCGCTACTTCGCCCGCTGGATGCTGGAGCGTTAGCGGAGAGGACCTATGGACGCTGCGAAATATCTGTTCAGCTATCTGATATTTCCCGGGTTTCTTTTCACGGCGGTCGCCGGCCTCCTGGCGACGTGGGTAGACCGCAAGGTCACCGCGAGGGTGCACTGGAGGGTAGGGCCTCCTTGGTACCAGCCATTCGCCGATATGGTGAAACTGCTCGGGAAGGAAGTCATCATTCCCGCCGGGGCAAGGGCGACCGGATTCCTCATCGCTCCCGTCGTCGGCCTCGCCGCGGCCACCCTCGCTTCGACGATCCTCTGGATGGCCAACCTCTATCCGGCGTCGTCGTTTGTCGGCGACTCCATAGTCGTTCTCTATATCATGACGATCCCCGCGATCTCGATGATCATCGGCGCCAGCGCTTCGGGCAACCCGTTGGGGATACTCGGGGCCGCCAGAGAGATGAAGCTGATCTTCGCCTACGAGTTGCCTCTGGTGATCGTCATGCTGACAACGGTTTACAAGGTCGGCAGCTTCTCCTTCGAGGAGATACTGGGCTACCAGAGCGCGAACGGGATCATGATGGGAAGCGTCTCGGGAGTGATCGCGTTCATCGTCGCGATTTTCTGCGCCCAGGCGAAGTGCGGGATGGTTCCGTTCGATATCCCCGAGGCGGAGACGGAGCTGGCCGGAGGCACCCATATCGAGTATTCAGGCGCCCCGCTCGCCGTCGTGAAGCTGAACATGGGCATCATGTTCTTCGTCGTGCCGATATTCATCATCACGATGTTCTGGGGCGGCGTCTCGCTTGCCGGCTGGAGGATCCTCACGACGATCCTCAAGTATGTCGCGATTGTAACGATAATGGTCCTAATAAAGAACACGAACCCCAGGGTAAGGATCGATCAGGCAGTGCGGTTCTTCTGGGGTCCGATGCTTGTACTTTCGATAATTGCAATGATCCTGGCGGTGCTGGGGTACTAGACGGCGGAGGCTTTGTAAATGTCACTGGCGCTCAAAGCATTGAAGAAATCGCCCTGGGTCTTTCACGTGAACACAGGCGCGTGCAACAACTGCGACATAGAGATCCTCGACGCTCTTACGCCGAGGTTCGACATCGAGCGGTTCGGCATCCTGCTCTTGGGCAGCATCAGGCACGCCGACGTGCTGCTCATCAGCGGCCCGGTAACGCGCAACGTCCTGCCCCGCCTGAAGAGGCTGTACGAGCAGGCGCCGAAGCCACTCAAGGTCATCGTGATCGGAGCGTGCGGATGCCGCTGCGGCATCTTCCGCGACGGATACAATATCATCGGACCGGTAGACAAGTACATACCGGTCGATGCGTATGTCCCCGGCTGTCCCCCCAAGCCGGAAACCATTATTGCGGGGGTAGTAAAGGTACTGGGAACGCTTTAGGAAAGACGGACACGGGGAAACAGGAAATATGGAAAAGGAAGAAGTAAAGAAAAGGATCGCGGAGAAATTCGGCGACAAGGTGCAGATAGCCGAACGGTCGGAGAAGAGGGTCTACATATACGCAGAGAACGAGGTCTGGGTCGATCTCGCCTCGTTCCTGTTCAACGATCTCGACGCGAGGTTCGACACGGGCGTCGGCATCGACGACCGCGACGGCGTCGAGGTGATGTTCTTTTTCCCCTTCGACCGCGAGGGGTACTACGTGACGGTAAAGACGTTCGCGAAGAAGCCTTATCCGGAGCTCGATTCGATCTCGCCTGTAATAATCGGCGCCAAGTGGATCGAACAGGAGATATTCGAGATGTACGAGGTCAACTTCAGGAACCACCCGGACCTCAGGCCCGTCCTGCGGTCGGATACGAGGCCCGCCGACTTCTATCCCCACAAGAGGGAGAACAAGTGCAAGCTCGAGATGTCCCGCGTGAAGCTCGACGGCAAGGAAAGGACCGACGAGGTGGCGGGAAGGCCTCTGAAGGGACAGAACCCGTAAGCAGAAAAACGGCCCCAAAGCCGGTGTGTTGATAACGAGGTGAACAGAAATGGTTAAAAAGATCCCGATCGGCCCGTTCCACCCGATTCTCGAGGAGCCCGAGTTCTTCGAGCTCCACGTCGACGGGGAGAACGTGATCGACATCGATATGACGATCGGCTGGAGCCACAGGGGGATCGAGATCCTTTCCGAATCGAAGACCTGGGACCAGGTGCCCTTCCTCGTGGAGAGGGTCTGCGGCATCTGCTCATGTTCCCATCCGTACGCCTATGTCAAGGCGGTCGAAGACCTGCTGCAGGTCGAGGTCCCGAAGCGCGCCCAGTACATCAGGATCATCACCGCCGAGCTCGAGAGGCTGCACAGCCACCTGCTCTGGACCGGCCTGGCGGGCCATTTCATCGGGTACAATACGGTCTTCATGTGGTGCTGGAAGTACCGCGAGCCCCTTCTCGACATACTCGAGGCCGTGACGGGCAACAGGAACCACTACGCGATGATGCGCATCGGCGGCGTAAGGCGCGACGTTCCGCCCGAGGAATACGGCAACATACGCAAGATGCTCGATAAACTCTGGGAAAAGAACGACATGCTCACCAAGGCGATCATCGACGATCCGGTCATTCACGCGAGGCTGAAGACCGTCGGTATCTTCAACAAGGACCAGTGCCGTCTCTATGGAGCGCTCGGGCCCACGGCCAGGGCGGCAGGATACGACGTCGATGCCCGGCGCGATCATCCGATCGATGCATACGGCGATCTCGATTTCGACGTCATCCTGTGTGAGAACGGGGACGTCTTCGACAAGGCCGTCGTCCGTCAGCTGGAGAACTTCGAAGCGATAAAGATAATCAGGCAGTGCATCGACAGGCTCGAGGAGATGGGCCCGATGAAGGACGACAGCGAGCTCTGTCTCGAGATAGGCGAGATACCGCCCGGTGAGGGCATAGGCGTCTACGAGGCCCCCCGCGGCGAGGTGCTTCACTACATACGCTCGAACGGCAAGAACATGCCTATGAGGCACAAGATCCGCGCCCCGAGCTTCAACAACATCCTCACGAACGAGGCGAGCGTGCCGGGCAACACGGTAGCCGCCGCAGGCCTGATCACGGCGGCCGTCGATCCATGTTACTCGTGCACCGAACGGGTCGGACGTGTCGATGTTAATACCGGCGAGAGATACGTTCTCTCGGAGGGAGACCTGATAAGGTTGTCCGCGGAGAAGACCGAGGAGATCCGCAGGCAGCTGGGAATGTAACGTAACACTTATTTACGCGTAGCGGAGATGAATGCATGCATGAGCTTCTGTACGTAATCGTTATGCCGGCAGTGATGGGCGCCGTGACTCTCTTCTTCCCGAAGAAAGCGCGGCTGCCGGCCGGAATAATCGCGTTGATATCGTCCGTTTGGATGTTCATCAAGACGGTCAAGCTGTTCGGGTTAGGCGAATCCGAATACTTCAGGACGGTCTTCACGATGGGCGACGTCTTCCAGTTCGATTTCGCCTTGAGGCTCTACGGGTTCAACTCGTTCGTGCTCCTGTTCATAGCGATGTTCGGCGCCCTGATAATACTCTATTCGATAGGGTACTGGTTCAAGGACAGGGAGACGCCGGGGATCTACTACACATATATCCTCTGGACTCTCTCGGCGGCTGCCTGCGCCGTGCTGTCCGACAACCTGCTGCTGCTGCTTATCTGCTGGGAGGTCCTGACGCTGCTGCTCTACCTCCTCGTCAACATGGGTGGCGAGGGGCACGAGACGGCGGCGCAGAAGTGCTTCACGATTCTCGGATTCAGCGACGCGGCGATGTTCCTTGGCGTGATCATAATCTGGCTCGTCTACGGGACCCTCTCGATCTCGTCGCTCAGCATCTCGACAGGCACGACGACGGGCGTAATCGCCTTTCTGCTCCTCTTCACCGGAGCGATAGCGAAGGCCGGGGCGATGCCGCTGCACTCGTGGGTGCCCGCGATGGCGAAGCCGACGCCTGCCCCGACGATGGCGTTCCTGCCTGCATCACTGGACAAGCTGCTTGGGATATACCTGCTCGCGAGGATTTCCCTCGACATCTTCTCGATCAGGACCGGCTCGGGCCTTTCGCTGATGATGATGATCGTCGGCGCCGGGACGGTGCTGTTCGCCGTGCTTGTCGCACTCGTTCAGCATGATCTGAAGAAGCTGCTGTCCTTCCACGCGGTCAGCCAGGTCGGGTACATGGTGCTCGGCGTCGGAAGCGGTATCCCGGTGGCGATCGTCGGCGGACTGTTCCACATGCTCAACCATGCGATCTACAAGTGCGGCCTCTTCCTCTCGGCCGGAGTGATCGAGAAGAGGGTCGGAACGACCGACCTCGAGGAGCTCGGCGGGCTGGCGAAGCTGATGCCCATTACCTTCCTCACGACAATCGTAGTGGCCATGTCGATCTCCGGCGTGCCGCCGTTCAACGGCTTCGTATCGAAATGGCTCGTCTATCAGGGTCTCCTGCAGGCCGGAGGCTACTATGTGATATTCCTCATCGTGGCCATATTCGGAAGCGCCCTGACGCTCGCCTCGTTCGTCAAGGTCCTGCATTCCGTCTTCCTCGGAAGGCGCCAGGAGAAGTTCGACGGCGTGCGCGAGGCGGGCTTCGCCATGCAGGTGCCGATGATATTCCTCGCGATCCTCTGCATAATCTTCGGCATCTACGCGAGGCTGCCGCTCGAGAAGTTCATTACTCCGAGCGTCGCCGGTTCGACGGGAGTGAGTATGCAGGAGATGGCGGTCAGAACAGCGTCGGGATACTGGAATCCCGTGGCGGCGACGGTCCTCATGGCCGTCGGGCTGATCGTCGGGCTGATCATATACGCGTTCGGCAGGACGAGACGCGTGCGCATCGATGAAAACGTGTGGATCGGTGGAAACATCCTGGACAACGAGGAGATGAGGATCCCCGGCACGCATTTCTATAAGACCGTGACAGACGACCTGAACCCCGCCTGGACCGCCCTGTTCAAGGACGGGCAGGAAGGCGCCATGGATGTCTACAATATCTGGGGCAGGATCGGGTTCAGCGTTGTCCAGGTGCTGAGGAGCCTGCACAACGGTATCCTGTCGACGTACCTGTCCTGGGTCATCATAGGGCTGGGAGCGCTGACGTTCGTGCTGATGTTCGCCTTGTAGCAAACGAAGAGGAAAGGTATACGGATGGAGATCATTCTCCTGTTTCTTCTGGTATTCATGATAATCGGTTCGATTATCGCGATCGAGACGAAGAACCTGCTTTCTTCGGTAATCTCGGTCGGCGTTGTCGGATTCAGCCTCAGTATCATCTTTCTGATGCTCGGGGCGCCGGACATCGCGATTACACAGGTCGTGGTCGAGATCCTCATCCTGGTCGTCTTGATCAGGGCGACGATCACGACCGACAATACCGCCATCGAAGGCCCGAGGGACACCTTCCCGTTCGTTTCGAGCCTCATTTTCTTCGGACTCTTCCTGATGTTCGCCTTTTTTGCGGTTCAGGAACTTCCGAAGTTCGGTGAGCCCCTGATGAAGGTGTCGAAGGAATACCTCAGGACGGGGGCGGAAAAGACCGGCGCGACGAATATCGTAACGGCCGTGCTGCTCGATTTCAGGGCGTATGATACGCTCGGCGAGGCGACGGTCCTGTTCACCTCGATCATCGGCGCCTTCGTCATCCTGAGGAGAAAGGGCCGCAAGGGCAAGGCCGAGACCGACAGTGAGAAATTCGGCATACTCGAGGACGAGGATATCAAGCAGAACTTCGAGGGGTTCTAGGGAGCGCTAAATGGACAGACTCGAACAGGAAATAAGGGACACGAGCAAAGGGATGACCCCTATAGTCAAGACTATCGTCAGGTTCGTGATGGGGATCATTGTCATCTTCGGGGCCTATGTCATCCTTTACGGGCACCTCACTCCGGGCGGCGGATTCGCCGGCGGCGTGATCCTCGCCTCTGCCTACGTCCTCCTGACGCTGGCCTTCGGTAAAGAGATGGGACTGAGCAAGATGAGCAACATGGCGGCCTCGATCCTCGACAACTCCGGCGCGCTCGCATTCGTGTTAATAGGGCTGCTGGGCTTTACGGGCGGGTATTTCTTCTACAACTTCCTCCCGAAGGGAGAGCCGTTCCAGCTGTTAAGCGCAGGATCGATCCTCCTGGCGAACATGGCGATCGGTGTGAAGGTGACGGCGTCGGTCTTCGCGATATTTATGGCCCTCTCGATCTTTGGAAGGATTATTTACAAGGCCGCCGAGGGCGAAGAACGGGAAAGCGAGGAATAACAGATGATCCTGTATTTTCTTTCAATGGTGCTCCTGGTGATGGGGCTGTACTGCCTCATCGCTAAAAAAAATATCATCAAGAAGATCATAGGGATTGTAATCATCGAATATTCCATCAATCTCTTCCTTGTTCTCGTGGGATACAGGAGTGGCGGCGTTGCGCCCATTCTTGTGAAAGGTATGCAGGTCGAGGAGCTCGTGCAGAAGGGCGTAGATCCACTGCCGCAGGCCCTCGTACTCACGTCGATCGTCATCGGTCTCGGAACGCTGGCCCTCATGGTGGCTCTCTGTCTGAGGATGTACGAGAAGTTCAAGACCTTCGACATGTCAAAGATAAACACGCTTAAGGGATAAGAGGAGCCAAATGCAGACGTATTATCCATTGTTCACGGCGATTCCGCTTGCGGCGGCGTTTCTGAACCTTCTCCTGTCGAAGATCTCGATGAAGGTGAGCGACTATATCGCATTCCTCGTGACCGGGATACTCTCCGTGATGGCCGTCCGGATGCTCTTCGAGGCTCCCTTTACCTACGCCGTCGGCAACTGGAGGGCGCCTTTCGGCATCATGCTCGTCTCGGACGGCCTGAGCTCCCTGATGCTGGTCGTCATCTGCGTGATCAGCCTGCTCTCCGTGATCTTCTCGACGAAGTACATGACGATGTACACGGCCAAGCCGAAGTACTACTCGCTCTTCCTGCTGATGATCGCCGGGATGAACGGCGTTGTCATCACAGGCGACATGTTCAACCTCTACGTTTTCCTCGAGATCGCGTCGATCGCCTCGTACGCCCTGGTGGGATTCGGTACGGGGAAGAAGGAGCTCGAGGCGTCGTTCAAGTACCTGGTCCTCGGCGGTGTGGCCAGTGCGGCGGTCCTCTTCGGCATCGCGTTCCTCTACGCAATCACGGGCACGCTGAACATGCCCGACCTCGCGCAACAGCTCGAGGTGATCGGCATGACGAAGACGGTGGGCTTCGTGGTCGCACTGTTCATCATGGGCTTCGGGCTGAAGGCCTCTATAGTTCCGTTCCACGCGTGGCTGCCCGACGCTCACCCGAGTGCGCCGGCGCCGATCTCGGCGATGCTTTCAGGCGTCCTGATCAAGGCGCTCGGCGTATATACGATAATGAGGATCATGTTCAACATATTCGGCAAGAACGAGCTCATCTCGGCGATCATCATGTTCCTCGGGGCGCTCTCGATGGTCATCGGCGGCCTGCTGGCGATCGGCCAGAAGGATTTCAAGAGGATGCTCGCTTATTCGTCGATCAGCCAGATGGGATACGTGCTGGTCGCGATCGGGCTCGCCCTGAAGCCCGGGGCGGAGCTCGTCGTCGCCTCGCTCGCCCTGATCGGAGGGCTGTTCCACCTCGTCAATCACGCCGTGTTCAAGTCGCTGCTCTTCCTCTCCTCCGGCGCCGTGGAGTACCGGACGGGGACGCGCGACCTGGAAAAGCTCGGCGGACTGATGAAGAAGATGCCGGTTACCGGCTCGGCGTGCGCCATCGGCTCACTGTCGATCGCCGGCATACCGCCGTTCAACGGCTTCTGGAGCAAGCTGATCATCATCCTTGCCCTCTTCAGGGGCGGATACTGGATCTACGGATCTGTCGGAGTAGTGGTGGGGTTCATCACCCTGATCTACTTCGTGATGCTCCAGAAGGAGGTGCTGTTCGGCAAGCTCCCGGACTCGCTCAGCAATATAAGGGAAGCCCCGTTTGCCATGGTGATGCCGCTCGTTGTGCTGGCGGCGCTCTGCCTGGCGATGGGGATCGGGTACATGGCCGTCGAGGGGCATCTGCTCGATCCGGCCGCAAATGCGCTGCTCGACAAGGTGGCGTACATGAACTATCTGGTCGGTGGGTAGAAAAAGAAAAGGTAGATGATGAAACGCTTCGTTCATGTTCTGTTGCTCTTCGGGATCTGGTTGCTGCTGACATGGTCGCTGCACTGGCAGGACCTGCTGGCCGGAGTGATCATCGCGCTAATAGCCGATCTGATACTTGGTGACATCTACCCGGTCAACGCGATCAAGGTCCTGAACCCCGTACGTTTCTTCTGGTTCGTCGTATACGGCGTCACTTTCCTCGGCTACGTGGTCAAGGCGAACTTCGACGTCGCATACAGGGTGCTGAACATAAACATGCCGATACGGCCGGGTATCGTGAAAGTAAGGACAACACTCAAGACAGACATGGCCAGGACCTTCCTCGCCAACTCGATCACGCTGACGCCGGGAACGCTCAGCGTCGATTTCGTCGGGGATCATCTTTACATTCACTGGATAAATATCACCTCCGACGATGCCGTAAAGGAAACGGAGATTATCGTTCAGCGTTTTGAGCATATGCTAGAAAGGGTATTCGAGTGATCGTATTCGTCTCACTGCTGGTCTTCTGTATCTTTCTCTGTCTGTACAGGGTGGGGAAAGGACCGACCGCTCCTGACAGAACGGTGGCGATCGACATACTCGGAACGCTCGTGGTAGGGTTCTGCGCGATATACTCGATCATCACCAAGAAAGACCTGTACATGAACATCGGAATATCATGGGCGCTCCTGAGTTTCCTCGGGACCCTCGCCCTGGCTAAATATCTCGAAGGGAGGGGTTTCGATGAATGAGATCATCGGATTGACGTTGCTGATAATCGGCATCTCGTTCGACGTCATCGGGTGTATCGGCCTTGTCAGGTTGCCCGACATCTATAACCGCCTCCAGGCAGCGACGAAGTGCGTAACGCTCGGGACGTGCATGATCCTGCTCAGCGTTGTCTTCTACACCGGACTCAACTCGATCGGCATGAAGGCCCTGCTCTGCATCTGGTTTGTCCTGATAACATCGCCCACCGGCGCGCATGCCATCGCAAGGGCCGCACACAGGTCGGGGATCCGGCTCTGGGAGGGAAGCGTCATGGACAAGTACGCCGACGACAGGGAAGGCGCGGAGGATATTACCTGAGAAAGGCGCAAGCACATCGGGGGTTTTTCAAGTGGCGATTCGCAAACCTAAGCTGAGAGAGTTGAAAGAGGCACTGACCGCCCTGTTCACGGGGCCGTACACGTCGAAGTTCCCGAAGGAGATGCCGGTGATGCCGGAGCACTTCAGGGGGACCCCGACGTACGTTCCCGACGAATGCGTGGGTTGCGGTTCGTGCGGCCAGGTCTGCCCGGCGGGCGCTATCACGATAGTCGACCGGGTGAACGACGAGGGCAGGATGATCCGCTACATAGAGCGTCACTGGGGCTCGTGCATATTCTGCAGCCAGTGTTTCGTCTACTGCATAACGGGCAAGGGGATCAAGCTCGACCCCGATTTCGAAAAATCAGCCTTCGGGCCGGACGACATCATCGATTCCCACGAGAAAGAACTGCTCTTCTGCGAGAACTGCGGAGGGATCATCACCGCCGAAGATCATGCGAGATGGTGCACGAGGCAGCTCGGAGAGCTTGCTTTCGGAAACCAGACGCTCAACGTCCTCAAGTACAAGGACCTCGGGCTGGTGGATGAGAATACGGGGGCGAACGACAGGAAATCGCTCGAGAGGGAGAGCTACATGAAGATCATGTGCCCCAACTGCCGCGCCGCCTATATCCTCTCGGACGAGTGGGGAACGAGCTGATCGTGTAATGCATTCGATCTTTCAAGGCCCTTCAGGGGCCTTTTTCTTGGCAAGGACGGGAGGAACAGGATGAAAGGCCTGGAAGAGGAACTGATCAAAAGACTTGCGGGGAAGCGCTTCGGGGTGGTCGGCATCGGGAACGTCATAAGAGGGGATGACGGTGCCGGCTGTGTGGTCGTCGAAAAGCTCGGGGGAGATTTCCCGATGCCGATCGTGGACTGCGCTGAGGTCCCCGAGAATTATGGAGGCTGGGTGGAGAGGCGCGATCTCGAGGCCGTGGTCTACGTCGACGCCGTCGATTTCGGGGGCGCACCGGGAGAGGTAAGGATCGTGGAGCTCGAGAAGATGATGGAATCGGCGACGAGTACGCACCATCTCTCCCTGCATTACATGATAAGGTTCCTCAAGGAAGAGTGGGACGGCGACGCCCTCCTCGTCGGGATACAGCCGGTGTCGATAGAGGTCGGGGAAGGGGTATGCGACGAGGTCGCGGCGGGGGTGGAGATGCTGGCGGGGATCCTGGCAAAGGCGGCCGAGTGAGATAAGTTTTAAATGAAATGATTATTATGAGGGCGGCCTGGATTGGCCGCCCCTTATAATGCCTTCCTGACAATTAGTATGTTCCACACGTTGTCGTCCGGAGGATTGTTCCGAAATCTCCCACGGCTGTCCCCGTATTCGCATCGGTGAACGATACGGCACAGAGCGGTTTTCTAATCAGCAAGGGATGCTGCAAGAATCAGTTGCAGATCTCTGGGGGATCGGGGGGCGGCGTTGGCTTCACTGAATCATCCGAGCAGGAACAGGCTTGCAGTATAAATACCAGAAGCGTAAAGGCGTATACACATCTCCAATTAACACATAAAGACCTGTTCATGGAAACCCCTCCTTTTGAAGCCGTTCAATCACCCTGACCTCTCCAGCAATTACTCCAGGTGGGTCCACCTGTCAAACAGCCCTGCCGGCGAGGAAGGCCTTTTTATTCAACTCTCCCGTGCCCTTCGGGGCCATGCGCACGATCACCTCGAGCCATTTGTCCTCAGCGAGCTCGATCGACTGCGACATCACACCGAGGAGGATCGTGTTTACCAGCCTCGGATTACCCAGTTCCTTCGCTATATCGGTGGCCTCGACGAGCTTCGCGCCGGGCACGCGGGCTTTTATCCTTCCCATCACGTCCTCGGGGTAGAAGAACTTTCCGGTGGCGGTGATCGGCGGAACGAGCTTGTGGTCGTTGATTATGAAGGT
>JAUWMD010000170.1 GCA_030613345.1 Candidatus Krumholzibacteriota bacterium | reverse complement strand
CCCCGTTCTCCACGAATCCGCCGGGAGCGCCCATTCTCCGGCTCCCGGCTCGCGGCTGCGGAGGCCGAGCAGGATACGTCCCTCGCCGGCGAAGACGACGGCGGTCGAGGCGGGGACGGGGTGCTCGTAGAGGAACCTCTCCTCGGTCTTGCAGTAAAGCCTGTCGCGGCCGTCCTCGCTGCGTGTTGTGAGGGATTCGCCGCACCAGGGGCAGAATTTCTTTCGGGCGTCCATTTGCATTCCTCCCTGCAGAAGGATATGAAACCGGAGGCGCCGGTGCAAGCGCGATGACCGCCCGAATGGAGTTGTCCGCAGGGGGACGATTGGGGTAACATCGCCGTGTCCGGAGACAGCATTCTCAACAGGAGAAGCAGTTCATGAACGCCCTCACGATCGCCCTGATCACACTCGCAGCATACATCGTGGCTTACATGCTCTACGCACGTTTCCTTGGCCGGAAGGTGCTCGGTCTCGATCCACGCAGGAAGACCCCCGCCAGCTCGTTCGAGGACGGGGTCGACTTCGTGCCGACCAGCCCGATAGTCCTTTTCGGTCATCATTTCGCCTCGATCGCGGGGCTCGGCCCGATACTAGGGCCGGCCATCGCCGTGATCTGGGGCTGGCTGCCCGCCGTGCTCTGGATCCTCTTCGGCTCGATACTGATAGGCGGCGTCCACGACCTCGCGTCCCTCTTCGTCTCGCTGAGGAACAGGGGGCGCTCGATCGGCGACGTGACGAGATCACTCGTCGGGCGGAGGGCACATATATTATTTCTCGTTCTGATATTTTTCACGCTGTCCCTCTGCATGGGTACCTTCGTACGTGTCATCGCGACCCTGTTTTCCGATTCGTTCTATCCCGAGTCGGTTATCCCCGTCTTCGCGCTGATCGGCCTGGCAGTAATGGTCGGGCTGCTCGTCTACCGGCGGGGAGTAAAGCTCGCACCGGCTACCGTGATCGCACTGGCCCTGATGTTTCTCTCGATCTGGATCGGCCTTCGAAACCCGGTGACTGGCGTGAGCTCGCCGTTCTGGGTATACGTGCTGATCGCGTACGCATTCGTCGCGTCGGTCCTTCCCGTCTGGCTGCTCCTGCAGCCGCGGGATTATCTCAATGCCTACCAGCTCGTTATCGGGATGGTGCTGATGTACATCGGGCTCTTCATAGTCCGTCCTGAGATCTCGGCGCCGGCGATCAACCACTCGTCGACGGGACTGCCGTCGCTTTTTCCATTCCTTTTCATCACTATAGCCTGCGGCGCTATCTCCGGATTCCACAGCCTCGTCGCCACGGGCACTACTTCCAAGCAGCTCAGCCGGGAGACGCATGCCCTGCCGATCGGATACGGAGGCATGCTTGCCGAGGGGCTGCTCGCGATGATCGTCGTGCTCGCCTGCGTTTCGGGTGTCTCGAGGGCCGAGTGGTTTGAACATTATGCTTCGTGGCAGGGTGCGGCAGGACTGCCGGCGAAGATGGATGCGTTCGTAAAAGGCGCGGGGAACTTCGTCTCTAGCGTCGGCATACCGGTGCGGATCGCGAGGAGTTTCATCGTTGTGATGGCCGTCGGGTTTGCAATGACCACACTCGACTCGGGGACGAGGCTGCTGCGATACAACCTCGAGGAGCTCGGCGACGGACTGAATATCAAGCCGCTGCGCAACAGGTTCATCGCCGCCCTTGCCGCTGTTGTCGGGATAGGATATTTCAGCCTGATGACGGTCGACGGACGACCGGTAGGGCTGATGCTCTGGGAGCTGTTCGGGACTACGAACCAGATCCTCGCCTCGCTCGGCCTGCTGCCCGTATCGTTATTCCTGTACAGGCTCGGCAAGCCGATCGTCTATACGCTCGTTCCCATGGCGGGGATGCTCGTCATGACGGTTACAGCGATGGCGATAAGACTGAGGACAAACTACACCGCCGGCCACTGGCCATTGCTGATCGTCGGCGCGGTGATACTGCTGCTCGTGCTATGGCTCGTCATTGAATCGTTCATCGCATTCGCGCGGCACAGGGGACGTGGGGCTCTGACGGAAGAGGAGACAGGTGAGCAGACGATTTGACGTAACGGGCGTCGGTTACACGGCGATCGACTATCTCGGGGTGATCCCTCATTTCCCCGAAGAGAATCTCAAGCTCGAGCTCGACAGACTCAAGGTCCAGGGCGGCGGCCCCACTGCGACGGCCACGGTGACGGCGGCGAGGCTCGGACTCTCCACGGCATTCATAGGCAAGGTCGGTGGGGACTACCGGGGTGCGATGATGCTCATGAAACTCAGCGGCGAGGGAGTGGACGTTTCGTCTGCAGTCCTGGAGGATGGGGCCCTCTCGCAGTTCGCCTTTATCATGGTCGATGCGGAGACGGGGCGAAGGACGATACTCTGGACACGCGGTACGCTCGCGCCGCTCAGGCCGGAAGAGCTCGACATGAAAATGATATCATCGTGCAGGGGTCTTCTCGTCGACACCCTCGAACCGGCGGCCGCCGCCGCGGCAGCGCGGGAAGCATCAGCGGCGGGGGCGAAGGTCGTGATCGACGCCGGCACGCTTCGCGAGGGAGTGAGGGAGATACTCCCGCACTGCCATTATATAGTTGCGAGCGAGACATTCGCCGGCCAGATATCGGAAGGACGCGGTGAACGGGCTGCCCTCGAAGAGATGATGAAATACGGGCCGGAAGCGGCGGTCGTCACGCTGGGCGAACGGGGATGCGTTGCGTTGTCGGAGGGCGGGCACATCGAGGAACCCGGGTTCGAGGTCGAAACGGTCGATACGACCGGCGCCGGGGACGTCTTCCACGGGGCCTTTCTCTACGCCGTGCTGAGGGAATGGGACATCCGCCGCTGCTGCGTTTTCGCCAACGCCGTCGCAGCGATGAAATGCCGCGTGCTGGGAGGCAGGACCGGCATACCGGGCCTCGCAGAGGCACTCGAGTTTCTCGGCGAGCATGCGCCCGGCCTCGATTTTATCTGATCAGATTTCCACGGTCTCCGATTCCCCGCTCTCGAGATCGAATATCACGAAGCCGGGCCGTTCGAGAAGCCCCATAATCTCTCCGGGATTGATGTGCGGGGTACCATTGATTTCCTCGGCCATCCTGATGTGGGTGTGGCCTGAGAAGACGACCGCGTACGAGCCTGTGGCGGCGAGGCCCTTCCCATGCTCGGGGTAGTGTGTGAAGGCGACGAGCCCCTTCTCCGTCTCGATCACCCCCGTGTGATGATGGACAGTGATGTTCGAGAACCTCTCGGCAATCCTCGATATGGTGAGGGGGTCGCCGTCGTTGTTACCGAACACGACGTGGACCGGTCCTTCAAAGGGGGCAAGTCTGTCCATGACAAAG
Organism: Candidatus Krumholzibacteriota bacterium; assembly: GCA_030613345.1. Classification (GTDB taxonomy): domain Bacteria; phylum Krumholzibacteriota; class Krumholzibacteriia; order Krumholzibacteriales; family Krumholzibacteriaceae; genus JAUWCL01. The sequence goes on along the minus strand of JAUWMD010000170.1, from coordinate 2,505 downwards.
GGGGAGCAAATGTCACCGCAGTGCAGCAGCACATCGGCTCCCCGCTCCGTCGCGAGGGCCACGGCTTTCTCGACATTCTCGAGGTGATCGTGGGTATCGCTCATGACCGCGATCTTCATATTAAACTTCCTTTAGTTTCGTGCCTTCCCCGAATTCTATACCAAAGGGTCCTCACAGGGAATTCTGAAATTGTGAGTTTGGGATTGACAAAATTACAGCATGTATTACAATGTAATACAGGAGGTGGGCCATGAAACGACCAATCACAGTCAGGCTTCCAGAAGATCTCAGGAAGCTTCTCGAAGAAATCAGCAAGTCCGAAAACAAACCGGTCAGCGATGTCGTCAGGGAATCAATCAGAAAATATGTTTCTGTTTACAGATTCAGGAAACTCAGAAACCAGGTTCTTCCATTTGCCGAGGCCCAGGGACTTCTCACGGATGAAGATATCTTCAAGGACCTGGAATGAAGCTGGTTATAGATTCCAATGTGCTGATAGCAGCCTTCGCAGTACGTGGTCTTTGTCATGCACTCTTTGAGTATTGTCTTGAAAGCCATGAGATCGTTTTGTGCGAAGAGATTATCGAAGAGGTCAAAAGGAACCTTAAAGAAAAAGTAAAGATTCCGCCAACCCTCGTTGCAGAAATCGAGACATATCTTCGAGAGAGCGCTTCCATAGAGAAGCCTCTGCTCATAGGGGAAAGTGCATTCGAAGACAAGTCGGATCTTCCGATTCTAGGTGTAGCGGCTGCTTCAAGTTCAGTCTATCTGATTACCGGTGACAAGGCTCTATTGGCATTGAGAAGATATGGGAGCACTGATATCATCACTCCGCGTTCATTCTGGGAAGCCATGAGACGCATAGCGAACGATTGATGTCTGACACCGGCGCGCTTCTGAATCAATGTCTCAGATCAGGAATTTATTACACTACACATCATCATCCCGCACTGCCTTTCCATCTACCAGTGGAAAGGCAAGCTGAACAGGGATGAGGAGGCGCTGATGATCATCAAGACGTCGGAGTCCTCGTTCGGGCAACTCAGGGAGATCGTCGAGAAGAACCACTCATACGACGTGCCCGAGGTCTTGTCGCTCGATATCTCGCAGCTTCATCGGACCGGCTCTATTTCCGGAAAGGTCCAAGATCCGTCAAGGATCTCCGGGTGCGGTGCGTACATGCGCACGGCGTAGTTCCACCCCTCTGAGATCGGCAGGCAGTTCACACGGCCATCGTCGCAGTCACCGAAATGGATCGTAATGGAACCATCGTCGTTGGGTGTGGCGGTGACGTTATTGAAACTGTAAACGCCCAGCGCATTCTCATCGATATAGCCGTCGGCGTTATATACGGTCACCGACCAGAACGCGTCGATAGGCACGTCCTTCACCGTGACAGAATGTGGTGTACCATCGTTCCTGGTCACTGACGCGATCTCGTAGAACGCATTCTTCTGTGGCAGACCGCCCCAGCCGGCTGCCGCTCCGACCAGATGATCGATCGGATATATTTCTTCCTTCGTGCCGAAGGCCCTTGCGGCATTCATGCCGAGTTTGGCCAGCGTGTTCAGCGCCTGTCTTGCAGTCAGAAGTTGTTTGTCGTTCCAGTCCGGAATATCGAGCGGTCCATCTCCACCACCTTCGATTACGATCGCGTCCTGCATCGTATTGGCTGTTTTGATGTCCTCGGGATCATCGGCGTCAATGAATGTGCGAATGACCAGGTACACATACTGGCTGCCGACAGCGTCCTCGGTGAGTTCATAGCTGCCAGGTTCGGACACCGCATAACTGAAATGATCCTGGTTGATGACGTGCAGACTCATGTAGCGGCCATCGGCCTCCGGCAATGTGACTGCCGCAGGTCTGCTCAGGTCCAGAACAGCTGTGGAGTAAAGCGTGTCACGGTTCATCCTGATCACGATCTGTTGATCGAGCGGCGTCAGCACCCTATTATGGTGCAGAATGCCAAAGCCAACCTGGTCATAGACCACTTTGATCGCGGCATCGGTTTCCGCGCGCACAAAAGTCGCCAGCGTAACCGGTTCGCCCCCTTCACCCGCAATCAGGCCCAGGGAAGGCATGGAGACGAACACTATTAAAAACACAGCCAAAGCGTAATTGCTCCATATTGACTTTCTCATCTATGTTCTCCTCTCTCTACCTGGTTCTCCAGCCAGCCTAACTTTTGATGTAAGTATACGATGCTTGCAGCTCTCCTTGTCAGTGTAACAAGAATCGCCAGAACGTCAACAGTTGTAATGTGAGTTATAGAAAAAGGATACGGAGTCGAAAACCATAGTCTCCCCATAGTGGAAGCTATTAGAACAGCTCGGGCAAGAATTTGGCTCCCTGATCAGAACGTTTAATATACGCCACCGCAAATCCACGGACGTAAGTCCGTGGATGAAGTAGGCTCCTAAGTCTTCTGAGGATATGATAGAATACGGGCATGGAGATCAGGAGACAAGCCCACTGTGTGTACCGATGCATGTATCATATAGT
>JAUWMD010000249.1 GCA_030613345.1 Candidatus Krumholzibacteriota bacterium | reverse complement strand
CATCAGGATGCGTCGAGGAATGATAACACGGTAAAGAGAGGTCCGACACAGGTTTTTTGCTCTGGAGCAGCCGCCCGGGCGCCGAATATGGCTTGAACCACACGACCGCTTCAATATACTGTCGGTAACCGACATCAACGGGGCTTCCCGCGGGAAGCCCGGGGAGTAGCCCATGAAGACCGGCGACACCGTCGTCTATCTCGACGGCAGCTTCGTCCCGCAGGGAGAGGCTGCCGTATCGCCCCTCGACCGCGGCTTCATGTTCGCCGACGGCGTCTATGAGGTGATCCGCTCATACCGGGGTTCGCTCTTTGAACGGGCCGCCCATTTCGAGCGGCTGAAACGCAGCCTCCGTGAGATCCGGATCGATCAGGACGCGGCGGGCGGGCTCGAAGAGATCTTGCCCGAGCTCCTCGAGCGAAACGGCCTCGCGGGATCGGAGGCACTGATCTACGTCCAGATCACAAGGGGAGCGGCGCCGCGCACGCACCAGTTCCCCGCGGCGAAAACAGCCCCTACCGTCTACGCACTTGCCATCCCCTTCGACCCGCCGCTGGAGCAGCGCGACAGGGGTATCCCGGTGATTCTCGTCCCCGACACGAGATGGAGCAGATGCGACATCAAATCGATCTCCCTCCTTCCAAACATCCTCGCAAGGCAGATGGCCGACGACGTCGGCGCCGGCGAGGCGGTGTTCATCCGCGACGGTGTGGTGACGGAAGGGTCGACATCCACGCTATGTGCCGTATTCAGCGGGACCGTCGTAACGCATCCCGAGTCGAACGTAGTCCTTCCCGGGATCACGAAGAGGGTCGTCTTCGATCTCTGCTCGCGGACGGGGATCCCCGTAGCGGAGAGATCGTTCAGGGAAGAAGAGCTCCCCAGGGCAGCGGAGATGATGCTGCTCAGCACGTCGAGAGAGATCATGCCGATCGTATCTGTGGACGGGATGAAGGTGGGTGACGGAACTCCAGGCGCCCTGACACGGAAACTTCAGGCTGCGTTCTCGGAGGTCATCCGCTCTGTCTGACGGCGACCGCCCGCTGTACATCGCCTGCAATGCGGCGGAATTTCTCGTATACATCGATTTGACCGGCATGAAACAGGTGAGAATCGCAATTGCAGTCCGAGCAGCCGAATCCTCTCGCGCCCTTCTCCACTCCATCGATATGGGAAAGCAGCGCCGCCCAGGTGCACTCGAAACTTTCGTCTGACAGTGCATACCATACTTCTACAGGAGTTCCGGCAAACCGCAGGTAATCGATGTGCCATCTCGGACGCTCGGCGAACTTCGAGTGATGCGCGATCCTCGCGGCGAGTCCGCCCGGTCCCACAGCGCTTCCGCAGTAGAACCAGAATCCCGGGGGAAAGCTCAGTTCACCGAGGGCGCCGACATCGATCACGCTCTCCCAGTGGAGCTTCAGGACGAGGACATAGGTACCCGAAGACGAGGGCATATCGAATGTTATCGGCGGATCGCTGCCGGAATGGCGGGCGCTCATCGGTCCTCCAGGGTCTCCCTTATCTTGTCGGCAAGCTCCCTGACTGTGAACGGCTTCTGCAGGAACCTGACGCCGTCGTCTACAAATCCCTTGTGGATGATCACATTGTCGGTGTAGCCAGACATGAAGAGGACCTTCGCCTTCGGGCAGAATTCAGTGACACGGCGGTGGAGCTCCCTGCCGTTCATCCCCGGCATGACAATATCGGTAACTAGGATATCGAGCCCGTCGCAGACCTTCCTTACAATCTCGAGCGCCTTCTCTCCGTCAGAGGCACAGTGGACATCGTATCCTTGCTCCTTCAATATCCTCTCTACCAGATTGAGGACGATCCTGTCGTCCTCGACGACGAGCACCGTCTCGCTACCGCCGGCGGCGCTCTCTCCCGGACTGGCGGATTCTTCTCTCTTGATCGCCTCGCCGGTCGGCGGGAAAAGGAGCTTGAAGCTCGAGCCTTCGCCCGGCTCGCTGTAGACATATATGTATCCACCGTGCTGCTTGACGATCCCGTAGACGACCGCAAGCCCGAGGCCCGTACCCTTTCCCCTCTCTTTCGTCGTGAAGAAAGGGTCGAAGATCTTGTCTACGATACTCTCATCCATGCCGGTTCCCGTATCGGATACCGATATCTGCACGTAGCTGCCCGGCTCGAGAATAAAGTGCGATTTTACGATCCTGTCCTCCAGTTCGACGAATCCGGTCTCGATGATCAGCTTGCCGCCGTCCGGCATCGCGTCCACGGCGTTTATCGAAAGATTGATCAGCATCATCTCGAGCTGTGTCGGGTCGGCCTTGATCTTCTTCTCTCCGGGGCCGAGGTGCACTGCCAGCTCGATATCCTCCCTCAGAAGCCTCTCGAGCAGCGGCCGGAGCTCCTCGATGACCTCGTTGACGTCGACTACGCTCGCCTCGAAAACCTGCTTCCTGCTGAAGGCGAGGAGTTGCTTCGTCAACTTCGAAGCCTTGATCCCCGTCCTGTGCATATCATAAACGGTCTGATATACCGGGTCGTCCTCGCCGATCAGGCTCAGTATCAGGTCGGTGCCTCCGATGATCGTCGTGAGAATATTGTTGAAATCATGGGCTATCCCTCCCGCCAGCGTTCCGACCGCCTCCATCTTCTGCGCCTGCTGCAGCTGTTCCTGCAGTCTCCTGCTCTCCGTGATGTCCCGCATCGAACCCACGATCCTCAGCGACTCGTCCCCCTCTACGGGAATGAGTGTCGCCGTGATAGAAACGGGATGCACCGTCCCTGCGCCGTCGACCATATCAACGATGTAGTTCGTCACCGAGCCCTGGGCGCGCAGCGTTTCTATGTATCTCTTCCGCACCTCGGGATCGGCGTATATGAAGACGGCGTTCTTCTCCAGGACGTCCTTTCTCCTGACCTTGAGAATATCCTCGACCGACGGGCTGACCTCGATTACCTCCCCGGCAAGTGTCGACTCGAAGTAGATCTCCCTGACGTTCTCGAAGATCCGCCTGTACCTGCTCTCGCTTTCCCGAAGAGCCCCTTCCGTCCTTTTCCTCTCGGTCACGTCCTGGAACATAGCGGCCATCTTCGCCGGAGCTGTCTGGAAGGCGTATACCTCAAACACGCCCCTTATTTCTTCGTTCTCGTATTCGACCTGCTCGGTCTGCCACGGCTTACCGCCGCGTGCCACTTCCCTGTACATGTCGGGGATCTCCGTCCTGGCCAGCGGCGGGAACGCCTCCTCGATCGTCTTGTCGATAAAGAGGCTGTTGTCGATGCCGAGTATCGTGTCGGCGGCCAGGGTCGCCCCGATGAATATCAACCTCCCGTCGTCTTCGAGCTGATAGAGATGCATACCCATCGGGGAGGCCTCGACGATATTTCTGAACTTCTCCTCCGACTCCTTGCGCTTTGTGATGTCCCTCACTATCGCCTGGATGAAAACCCCGTCGGTCAGCTCTAGACTGTTGAGGCTGACCTCGGCGTCGAACGGAGTGCCGTCGGCACGTATGTGCTTCCACTCGAAGAGCTGGAACTTCCCCTCGATCGCCGCGTTGATCTTTTCAAGCGCCTTCTCACGCGAGTCCCTGCCATCAGGCTGCATCGGAGGCGAGAACTCGTACGGAGGATGCCCGATGATCTGGTCGCGCGTGCATCCGAACATCTCGAGGGTCTTGGGATTGCAGTCGACAAACATGTCTTCCTTCATCAGGAAGATCGCAGCGTTGGCAAGCTCGAAGAGGAGCCTGTACCTCGTCTCACTCTCACGGAGCTCGCGCTCGGTCTCCTTTGCCCGTGTTATGTCACGAGCCACGGCGAATACGAGCTCGACCTCGGGAAGGG
>JAUWMD010000086.1 GCA_030613345.1 Candidatus Krumholzibacteriota bacterium | reverse complement strand
CTCAGGCGGGACCTGGAATCGATAAGGTCGTTCTACGTCAAGAACGGGTACTTCTCCGCGACGGTCGATCTCGAGTCGGTCGAAAAGGACGAGAAGAAGAACACGGTGAAGATCCGCATCTTCGTAAACGAGGGGCCCCAGACCACCGTGAGGAACCTCTTGTTCACCGAGCAGTCTCTTATAAAGGAGAGCGACCTTCGGAAGGGGCTGCAGCTGACCGAGGGAAAAGCCTTCAACGACAACATACTCGAAGTAGACCGGTTCACGCTCTTCAGCAAGTTCTTCGAACACGGATATCTCGCATCGACAGTCGTTCCGAAAACCGTCCGTGATTCGATCGAGGTCGACATCGAATGGCAGATAGACCAGAACATACCGGTGAAGATCGACAGCATCAGGGTGACGGGGAACTCGAAGGGCAGAGAGGAGCTAGTCCGAAGGGAACTCGTCGTCGAGAGAGGGCAGTACTTCAAGTTGTCCAAGGCGGTTGAGAGTAAACAGAACCTCTACAACACGGGCTATTTCAACTCGGTAGAGATCGACCCTTACGGGCTCGACCTCGAGAACGGCGACGTCAACCTCGACGTCAAGGTGAGAGAGCGGAAGATGGGATATATCGAGGCGGGATTTGGCGTGGGCAACGTTCATGCGAACAGGGTATTCGGCGAGTGGGGGCAGCGCAACCTCCTCGGCAGGGGGTACGCGCTGAACCTCAAGGCGGAGTTCGGCTACAGGCTGTTCAGGGATAACAAGTACAAGAGTGAATACTGGGACCCCAAGAAACAGTTCGAGATGTATGAGGGCGCACTGATCTTCCCGCACGTATTCGGTACATGGAATACTTTCGCCACGAGCGCTAACTATACATATGACGCTACGGTAGTGCCGGCCCTGGTCAAGCAGACGAGCCTCAGCCTGACGATCGCCCGGAAATTCACCCGAAAATCTACGATGTATTTCTCGTACTCGTTCGAGAACATCAAACGTGAACGTGTCGAGGATGAGAAGGAATCCTCGAGAAGGCGGGCCCTCGACCTGAGCTTCAGGAAGGACACGAGAGACTTTTATTTTAATCCTACGCGGGGCACCTACGTGACACTGTCGACGAGGTTCGCCGGCGGCTTCCTCAGCGGGGACGACGATTATTATTCGATCGTGCCGACGCTGCAGGAGTATAGAAAGGTGACGAGGCGATCGGTTTTCGCATATAGACTCAGGGTCGGATTCGTCGAGCCGTTCGGCAACAGCGCGGTCACCGGCGTCCCGATCGAAGCGAGGTTCTTTACCGGCGGCGCCAACTCGGTGAGAGGATACAGAGAGAACGCCGTCGGCCCGACAGGTACGTACGAGGAGCCGATCGGAGGTAACGTCCTCATTCTGGGCAACGTAGAATGGAGATACCCGCTCCCGTGGCTAGGGCAGTATAATTTCGGTGGGGTCTTCTTTCTCGACGCCGGAAACGTCTGGAAGGACATCGATAATATTTCGGGGAGTCAGTTCAAGATCTTTATCGACCCCGAGGATGTCGATGAACTCGATTTCAAATATTCGGTCGGATTCGGCCTGAGATACTACACGCCGGTCGGACCGATCAGGCTTGATTTCGGGTATCCGATAAAACTCTACGAGGGCCAGGAGAGCTACCGGATACATATCAGCCTGGGACAGATCTTTTAAAGGACCGGAGGGACGGCTTGGTCAAGAGGATCATACAGCACAAGGTGACGCCGTGGGTATCGCTCGCCATAGGGCTGCTCATAACGGCGTTCATCCTGGTAATCGTGATCTTCAGGACCGATTTCTTCGCCGACAACGCGGGGGGGATTTTCTCGCGCTATCTTTTCAGCGGGTCCGATTTTACTCTCGAGATCGGTAAGTTGTCTGGTAATCCATTGAAACATATCGAGGTCAGCGATTTCCGCATCCGCTACGAGGGCGAGGATTTCTCGTACGACATCATCAGGATCGACAGGATAGAACTCGAGTACAGCGCCGGGTCGCTTGTGTCGGGTACGCCGAGATTCAGCCTCGTCGAACTCGACAATCCTCATGTCTGGATAAAGCCCGATTCCACCGGGATAAACATAATCCCGCACATGAAGGGAGACGGCGGTGGCAATCTGCCAGTCTTCGCCGTCGACAGGTTCGTCCTGCGCGGCGGCCAGGTGATATTCCAGAGACCTGAAAGGGCCGACGCCCTGAAGGACATAGGGCTCGAAGGCTCGGTCGATTCGGACGGCAGGATCGTCCACATCGACCTGAAGGGTGGTGGGGCGAAGGATATCAGGAGGGACATATTACTCAGGGATATAGACGGAAAGATAGAATACATCCACAAGGTCGACAAAGAGCGTATCCCGGGCGGGCAGCCGGGCGAGATATATCTCGACAGCCTCTTCGTCGAGCTCGACGAGTCGGTCTTCATCGCAACCGGGAGTATCGATCCCGATTCGATGATCTTCGATCTGCACCTCGATGCTTTCCCTATTGACGTCGAAGAAGTCGCGAAGATCGCCAATGTAGAGACATCGCACTTCGGGGAGCTGCAGGGTGCCGTCTCGGTGAAGGGGACGCCGGAAAGGTTCTCCATCGAGACGGAACTAAACGGCATCTTCTCGGGCTACGCTCTCGAGGACTTCGAACTCGAGGGGGAGTGGTTCCCGCCGCTGTTCCGCATCGACAGGGGAGAGGGAAGGTTTAACGGCGCCAAGGTCGCCGTCAACGGTTTCTACACCTTCGAGAGCCCGCAGATGCTCCTTCTCGATATCGAGACGCATGGACTCGATCTCTCGCGGGGGTTCTCCAAGGATGCCGACCTTCCAGATACCGATATAAATGGCCATGTAAGGCTGACCTACTACACGCAGAGCTCGCTGATGCTGTTCGACTGCGACCTCGGCGCGGGACACATACGTGGGTTCCCGTTCGAGACGGTTGTGGTAAACGGGTCGTTCAGCCCCGACAGTCTCGGATTCGGATACATAGCAGTCGATTCGCCGACAATCAGGATACGTTCGCACGGATCGCTCAACGAAGAGGATCTGAGGATGTACATCGACGTGACCTGCTCGAAGGAAGATACGCTCTTTTCCTATCTCGGGATAGAGGAGTACAGGGGCGATGTCAGCATGAACATGGTGATCGGTGGCTCGTTCGACGAGTGGGAGCTGCGCGGCAACGGGACCTTCGCCGATTTCAGGTACAACCGCGTACTCGTGCCGGCGGGCGATATCAAGCTTGTCGTGTCGAAAGAAGAATCGTACGGCGTGCAGCTCGAGCTCTCCGGCGACAGCTGCTGGATAGATCCGGCCTCTTTCTCGGGGCTCGACGTCTCTCTGGAATACGGCGACGGCATAACGACCTTCAAGAGACTCTTCCTCACCAGGCCCGGATTCGATGCAGATATGCGAGGCGAGATTCGCAGCGCTGACGGGAGCACCGAGATAGAGCTCTCCGAGGTGTTCATCTCAGCGCTCGACGAACAGTGGAGGAGCTACGGCGAATTCACCGTCGTGTTCAGCGAAGAGGGAATCGAGTTCGACGATCTGCAGCTCCATTCGAGGGCCGGGGCGCTCTACCTCGACTGCAGGATCGACGAAGTAGAGGACCTGATATCGGGTGTCTTTACATTCGACCGGACAGACGCTTCGCTGCTCAACGCTGCGGGCGTACTCGACAGCCACCTAAGCGGAAGGGTGAAGGGGACGGTCACCGTCTCGGGCTCTCTCTCCGATCCGGGCGTCGATATAGACATGACCCTCGAGGATGGGCTCTTCGACACGATGCGCGTCGACACGATGAGGATGCTGGCGAGTTATGCGGATGGCGTCTACACGATCGACGAGTACAGGGTGTCGTCTCCGCTCGGAGGTCTCAGGCTCGAGGGGCGGCTGAACGGCTGCTCCCTGCGCGAGTTGCTCAGGGACGGGCGCAGGGCTCTTCGCGGGTATACCGTCGATCTGGAGGGTTCGTGCGAGGATCTCTCGCTCGCTCCCTTCCTGGGATTCTCGAGGAACATCCCGTTCAGCAGCGGATACTTCACCGGCAGTGTCGTGGTGAGCGATTCTCTGATACATCCGATTGCCGCCATGAATGGTTCGGTAAGGGAGCTTTCGAGGAAGAATCTCTCTATCCCGCATGTAGACATAGAGGCACGGCTGGAGGGTGAGAGGGTCAGCCTCTCGGGAGGGATCACGATCGCCGACGGCCATGACGGAGAGTTCGCGGGCAGGATACCGATCGTCAGGGAAGACTGGTTCTACTCGATCGACATGGGGGGAGACATATATCTCGAGATGTACGTGCCTCCCGGCCCGCTCAAGCACATCACCGGTGTTACCGATCTGGTGGCGGAGGCGAACGGGAAGTTCTCCGCCGGATTCAAGATCGAGGGACCGATAACCGATCCGGTGATCCTCGGGGACCTGAGCCTCGAAAAGGCCGGATTCCGGCCGGCCGGCATGGAGGAGCGTTTCCGCAATGTCGACGCCAAGATACTCCTTCAGGACACACTGATAACGATCAAGCATCTCAAGGGGAAGGAAGGGAAGGACGGCTCCTTCACCGGGAGCGGAAAGATCGGCCTCAGCGGGTGGAGGCCTGAGTGGTACGACGTTGATCTCGAGCTCGACAAGTGTCTCTTAGCCAGCATCTCGAACGTGATGGTGATCGTCAGCGGAAACATCCACGCCGGGACCGAGATGATAGGCGGCAGGCCCGTTCCGTCGCTGACCGGCGATCTCGAGGTAAACAGGGCCGAGGTCTTCCTCGTATTGGATGAGTTGACCTCGGGAACGCCGTCGGGAACGCTGACACCCTCGCTGCTGGCGCTAATAGACCTCGATATACCGGGAAACGCATGGATAAAGACCCCGGACTCGAGTATAGAGATGCGCGGCGAGATCACGCTACACCACGACCAGAGGGGGACCTACCTCAGGGGCACGCTCGATCTCGTAAGGGGCTTTTACAATGTCTACGGGAACAAGTTCAAGGTCAGGTCGGGCAAGCTCGAATTCGTCCATGCAGGTGGATTCAGGCCTATAGTAGACATCGAGGCGGAGACGCTCGATCCGGAGGGACGCAGGATATTCCTGTCCCTTGTCTGGCTGCAGGACGACGTCGAGCCCAAAGTGACGCTCGTGCACGAGGATCCCGGATACAGCGAAACGGACATCTGGAAGATGCTCGGCGGTGGCATCATCGGATCTTCAGGGGGAGAGGACGGATGGGACGCGGTCGGAACGGCGCAGAACCTCGCCGCGAACTATATCGAGAGGGCCCTCAACTCCCAGATGCAGGGGATCACGATAGAGCTCGAAACCGAGGGGCTGCAGGATCGTACGACGAACGGGATGGATCAGAAGCAGACGATGGTCGCCGTGGGTAAATACCTCTCCGAGGGACTCTACGTGAAGTACAGGCAGGGCCTTGCGATATCGACTGCTAGGCAGATCGAGGTAGAGTACAGGATCAGCAGGCTGTTTCTCATCAGAACGCAGTTGATAAAGTACTCCGAAACGGCGATGCAGGGGGAGAGCTCGAGAAGCACCGACGAGTACAACGTCGACCTCAAGCTGCGCTGGGAGTTCTGAAACCGGGAAAAATTCGTTAAATCCCTTGAAAATGTACAATTCAGGGGACATCTTTATAATGTACAGGGGTGTGCAGTGTGGGGGTGTGCGTACTTGGCAGCCCCGTGGGAGGATCGATACATGAGGCGGCTCATATACCGTCTGCGGGCGCTTTCGATTGTCGTACTGGCCCTTTCCGCCGTCAGCACGGAGGAGGTCGGTGCGCAGGCGTGGTGGTTCGGCAAGAACAAGGTCCAGTACAACGATTTCAAGTGGAATGTCCTCAAGACGCCCCATTTCGATCTGCATTTCCATGAGGGATACCGCGACCTGGCCGCCAGGACCGCGGTGATACTCGAGTACGGGTACGGGAAGCACTCGAACGATTTCGAGCACAACATCGCATGGAGGATCCCCGTCATCCTCTACGCTAGCCATTCGTATTTCCAGCAGACCAACATCACCTGGGGCCTCCTGCCCGAGGGCGTCCAGGCCTTCGCAGAGCCGACGCGCAAGAGGATGGTACTCCATTTCAGCGGCAGTAACGAGGATTTCGCCCACACGGCGATACACGAGCTCGTGCATATATTCCAGTTCGACATAATCTACGGTTCGTTGCTCAGGTCGGCCTTTGCGCAGGGCGCGCTCTTCAACATCCCCCTCTGGTTCGCCGAGGGTATGGCGGAGTACTACTCGGTCGGCGGCATGGACGCCACCGCCAGGATGTTCATGCGCGACGCTACGGTCTTCGACTACCTTCCGTACGATCTCAACTACGCCGGCGGTTACATGAACTACAAGGCGGGACAGTCCGCCATCAACTATATCAACGAGACGTACGGCCCCGGCAAGGTCGTCGAGATCATGGACCAGCTGAGGTACCAGCGGTCGATCGACGCTGCCCTTAAATCGACACTGGGGATAACGACTTCCGAGCTCTCGAAGGCATGGAAGAAGGAGCTGAGGCGCAAGTACTGGCCTGCCTATGCGGACAAGAAGGAGCCGGAGTACCACGGCCGCCGCCTCACCGATCATGTCAAGGATCACAGCTACCAGAATACAAAGCCCGAGTTTTCCCCGGACGGTGAGCACATCATCTTATACTCGGACAGGAAGGGCCTCGATGGCATCTACCTGATGAACGCCATCACGGGAAAGATCGAGAAGAAGATGCTCATCGGATCCATGTCGGAGAAGTTCGAGTCTATCAGGTCGATGAAATCGAGCCTCACCTGGGCGTCCGACGGGAAAAGCATCGCTTTCGTGGCGAAGTCGGACGGACGGGACAGGCTGTTCGTCCTGTCCGTACCGAGAGGCAGGATCCTGAAGGAGATCGACATGCCGGTCGACTTCTTCTTCAGCCCGACCCTCTCGCCGGACAACAGGATGGTCGCGGTGGTCGGAGTGATCAAGGGCAAGACCGATCTCTACGTATACGACATGGAGACGGAGACGACCACACAGGTCACCGACGATATGAACGACGAGTCCGATCCGGCCTGGTTTCCGTACGGTAGAAAGCTCGCATACAGCAGGCATCCGCTCGTTGCCATCCAGCCGATATTCGCTCCCGACAGCGCGGGGGTCGAAAAACTCGCCGGTGTCAACCTGCAGCTCAGCGACAATGTCCTCAAGGCCGAGACGGATATCTGGAGTGTTGACATCGAGACGGGGGAGAAGGAGCTTCTCATCTCTACCCCGGGGAACGACAGCGCCCCGCTTGTTATCAACGGGGGCGAGGAGATCATTTTTACATCCGACGAGACGGACGTGAACAATCTTTACAGGGGCAACCTGATAAACGGCGCCTATCACCGTTTCACCGATGTGCTCGGAGGCATATTCACGCCTTCGTATTCGGTGGAGAGAGACAGGCTGGTATTCAGTGCCTTCAACCAGGGTGGATACGATCTATTCGTGATGGAGAAGTTTTCAGAGAAATCCTCCGTCTCGTATTCGACGGGAAGCCCGATGCTGGCGGAGGAGAAGCCTGCAGCGAGGCCTTTCGGCCGGATACCCGACTACAGTATTTCGCCGCAGCAACCGGAGACGGGCAGCATGGCCTCTGTCGATCCGGCCGACTCGCTGCTCAACACGGTTATGTTCGACGATATATTGTGGGGGGACGATGACAGGGTGGTCTCGGGAAGCGTGCGCGGTGAGATCCATGGAAGGGAAAAGACGCCAAAGGACCTGGAGGATCCCGGTATACAGGACATAGTTCTTGACGGTGACGTTCCCTTCATCGTGATCAACGAGGATTCGAAGGAAGGGATCCATCCCGACTCGCTCGAAGCGAAACGTGAGCTGATGAGGGAGAAGATCGGCACGATCGAGCCGTACAGTCTGAAGTTCCAGCCTGACTACATCGGCAACGGGATAGGGCTCTTCTTCTCGACCGGGCTCGGTTTCGGGATGATGAACCAGGTGGCGTTCAGCGACCTGCTCGGCGACCATCACATATTCCTGCAGTTCGGCCTGTACGGGTCGCTCGAGGACAGCGATATCATGCTGAGCTACTACTACCTCAAGCGCAGGCTCGATTACTCGTTCGGCATCTTTCAGTTCAAGAACTACCTCAACTCGAGGGTATCCTCTGTAGGGGAGATATTCACCGATTACAGGTACTTTTCCGAGCGTAATTACGGCGTCTTCACAAACGTAAGCTTCCCTTTCTCGATGTTCACACGCGCCGACCTCGAGTTACAGGCTTTCATCTCGGACCGCGAGTTCTACATCACGCAGGATATAATCGGCTCGCCCGAGGAGGAATACTATCTCGAACTGGCAAACTCGCAGAGGAGGCTCTTACAGCCGACCTTCTCCATCGTGCACGACTCCTCATACTACGGGCCGTTCGGTCCGGTTATCGGGACGAGGTGGATGATCAGCGCCTCGCAGGCAGTCGGATTCACGAGCAAGGATATCTCGAGGACGACCTTCCTTATGGACTACAGGAAATACTTCCCGCTGTGGTACCGCAACTCGTTTGCCCTTCGCGCCGTGACGAGCATGAGCACCGGGCCGGACAGGCGGTTCTACTTCCTCGGCGGGCCGTTGACGCTGAGGGGCTACGATTATCTGCAGTTCCAGGGACCCAGGATGATCCTCGTCAACCTCGAGTACAGGTTTCCGCTGATCGACGCCCTGATATTCGGGTGGCCCGGCCGCTGGGGCATCGGAAATATCGGCGGAACGTTCTTCTTCGATAGCGGTTCGGTCTGGGGCGAGCCGGTCTTCATCGAGCGGATGAACCCAAGGCTGAAACCGAGGGAGATCAACGGGCTCGACTTCTGGAGCGATTTCGGTGTAGGATTCTACATGAGGTTCGGGTACATGGTGCTCGATTTCCAGCTGGGCTGGCCGACCGACTTCAGGTACACCGGCAGTCCGGCGTTCCATTTCTATATCGGGCCGCAATTCTAGAATGCCGTCCGGCATAAATCTCTGTCTATCACGAAAGGGCTCCGCCGCTTGAAGACCGAACTGAACCCACAGCAGATGCAGGCCGTCGAGACGACCGAGGGGCATGTTCTCGTTCTTGCCGGCGCGGGCAGCGGCAAGACGAGGGTCCTGACAGAGAGGATCGCTTGCCTCATCAGGGAAAAGAAGGTCTCTCCCGCCCGTATCCTCGCCTTCACTTTCACCAACACGGCGGCGGGCGAGATGCGCGCACGCGTCGACAGGGCAGTCGGCGGGAGGGGAGCGCCGCCGTGGATCGGGACGTTCCACGCTACAGGCCTGCGGATCCTGAGGCGCGAGGCGGAGCATATAGGGTTCAGGAACAACTTCGC
>JAUWMD010000245.1 GCA_030613345.1 Candidatus Krumholzibacteriota bacterium | reverse complement strand
GGTGGGATCTGAGATATCGATCACCTGGAGACCGGAAGTGTGATCCGCCACAAAGGCAAAGTCTCCCGAAATGGCGACGCCGTAGGCAATGCCCGGCGTTTCGTAGCTTCCCGCGAGCGTGGGACTGGTGGGATCTGAGATATCGATCACCTGGAGGCCGGAACCAAAATCGGCCACATAGGCGTGGTCCCCCGAGACGGCAACGCCCCCGGCATCGCCCGGCGTGTCGCAGTTGCCCAAGAGCGTGGGCATGACCGGAAAGAGCTTGAGCTCCCCGGCTACGGTGTCCCACCAGGCCGTTGTGTTCAGTACATCCTTGTACTGCGTCGTCGTGAAATCCTCGATGTATTTGTGATCGATGGCACGCCCGGGAAGAGCGGAAAGAAGAAGAATTGCAAGAAATAATGTGGGAACAGCAATGCAGACGATGGTCCTACGGCCGGCTTTCATATCGACTCCTCCTTGTAATGGATATCACGGCATGCCATGTCGCTTTCTCCCGAAAACGATAGCGGCGGATACGTGGATGCGGCGCGGAGATGAATACTCTTATCCGCGTAAGTAACCCACTTGAACTGTCATATAATTCTACCCTTTAGGTATAACCATTATAGCAGCAATCGGGAGGATTGTAAAGCATCAGGCAATGAAAATGGGGCTTAACACCGGGAGCAGACAGCGATCCGGTGGTTGATTGATGCTGCTCCTACGGCGTGAGCTCCTCGAGCTCCCTGACCGCCATCGGCAGAGAGTCGGAGCAGTCGCCCGCGATCATCCCGCGTTCGCCGGTCAGTTCTGCGGCTATCTCGGCAGCCCTCGAATGGATGTAAACGCCGGCCCGGGCCGCCTCGTCCGGCCCGGCTCCCTGAGCGAGCAGCCCTGCGATCGCACCGGTGAGGACATCCCCGCTGCCCGCTGTGGCGAGCCCCGGATGGCCGTGGACGTTGACGTCGATCCGTCCGCCCGCGTGCGCGATGACGGTCGGCGCCCCCTTGTGTACCAGCGTTATACCCGTGCCGATGACGAGTTTTCTCAGGGCGTCCACCCGCTCTCCGGGCACGGCCGGCACGTCGATGCCGGCCAGTCTCTTCAGCTCCCCCGAGTGGGGGGTGATTATGATGCGCCTGCCTTCAGACAGCGACTTGAGCTCATCGTAGCGTCCTTCATACGCATTGATGCCGTCGGCGTCTATCAGCAGAGGCTTCTCGCACCGGGCAGCGAATTCGCGCACGAACCGGGCCGTCTCTTCCTCGACCGTCATTCCCGGCCCTATCGCCGCCGCGTCGAATTTTATCTCATTGAATATCTGGTTCAGCGCCGCGGCTGCTATCGATCCGGAATCCGTCTCGGGGAGCGAGACGAATATGATCTCGGGGTATGCCGTCTGGACGACGGTGCGTATAGACTCAGGACTGGCGAGATAGACGATCCCGCAGCCCGTCCTCAGGGCCGAGACGGCCGAGAGGCAGGCCGCCCCCGCATATCGGACGCTCCCGGCGACGAGGAGCAGGGCGCCCCTCTCGAACTTGTGCGCCTCGGGGCTGTGTTGGGGCAGGTCGGCCAGCGCGGCCATGTCGTCGAGTACCCATGTGTCGATCCCCGCGGCGTCTATCACCTCGTCGGGGATGCCTATATCGACCACCTCGAGCGATCCGGTGAACGCCTTCCCCGGGTAGAAGATCGAGCCGGTCTTCGGCAGAGCCATCGTCACCGTGATGTCGGCCATCACGGCCGTCCCCATCACCTCGCCCGTCGTCCCGTTGACGCCGGAGGGGATGTCGATCGACATCACGGGAAGCCGCGAATGGTTGATCAGCCCGATGATCTCCGCGTAGTTCTCCCTGACGGTGCTGTTAATCCCCGTCCCGAGGATCGCGTCGACGATCAGGTCGCATTCGCCGAATCCCTTGAGGACCTTGTCCTCCCATCCCTCGAGATAGAGGGTGACCTCCTCTATCGCGCCCGCCTTGCGGAATTTCGACATCTTGGCGTAGTTCTTGAACGCATCGGGAGAGAAATCCTTCGGCTCGTGAAGGTAGAACAATGTACACTTGACGCCCTCATCGGCGAGCAGCCTCGCCACGACGAGCCCGTCGCCGGCGTTGTTCCCGCCGCCGAGGAATATCGAGACGCCGAGGCCCTCCGCTCCGCCGGCGAGCTCGAGTATCGCGTCCGTTATCCCGCGGCCGGCCCTCTCCATGAGGGTCAGCCCCGGCATGAACCTCTTGATCGTCTCCTCGTCGAGGAGTCTCATCTGCTCATTCGTCACGACGTGCATTTCATTCCCTCTCCTGCTGTTTCCCGTTCAGCTCGTCGACGATGCCGACGAGCGAGAATATGTCGGCTATCTCGTATTCCGCTCCCGATTCCCTCGTCCCGAAGGTGTCGCCGTACCTGGCAAAGACGGTGTGTATTCCGAGCTCGGAGGCCCCCGCGATGTCCCTCTCGGGCCAGTCTCCGACCATGAGCGCCTCATCCGGCTCGATGCCGATGCGTTCGAGCGTGAGGCGGAAGGGCACGGGGCTCGGTTTGCACTCGCCCGTGTCTTCAAAGGCGATGACCGTGTCGAACATGTGGTGGAGCCCGAGATAACAGAGCCGCATCCAGGCCTCCTGCCTCGGAGCGTCGGAGATGACGGCGAGCTTGAGCCCCTTCTTGAGCAGGGTGAGCAGGGTGCGG
Organism: Candidatus Krumholzibacteriota bacterium; assembly: GCA_030613345.1. GTDB lineage: Bacteria > Krumholzibacteriota > Krumholzibacteriia > Krumholzibacteriales > Krumholzibacteriaceae > JAUWCL01. The sequence goes on along the minus strand of JAUWMD010000245.1, from coordinate 1,177 downwards.
TTGACGTGTGGGTAGAGGACGAGCGCCGCCTCGCGAGCCTTCCTGTACCCGACGATCCCGGCGGCGAGGATGCGGTAGTCGACATGGTCTATCAGGTCGACGAGGAGCTTGTTGAAGACCTTCTGGTACTCGATCCCCTCCTCGCCGTATATCCTGTAGATCTCCTCGTGGATCTTTTCCTCGGGGAAATCGAGCCCCGCGTCGATCATCGACCTGATCGCGGCCTTGATCGATTCGTCCTTCATCCTCATGAAGTCTGTCAGCGTGTTGTCTAGATCGAAGATGATGAGCTTTATCATTGCGCCCTTTCCGCTTGCCCGGCCGTTGAGCCGGCTATATAGTCAATCCCCGTGGAAGAAAACAACGAAGAATACGGCCCCGTGGAGAAAGGTCCCGCCGGCGAGCCCGGCCTCTTCGGCAGGATGAACAACTGGTTCCTGCTGATCTACGCCTTCGCCTGCTATCTGATGGCCTCATCCCTTGTGGGGCTTCTCTATCTCAACGGGAATGTCGTCCTGTCGGTGATCCTGCCCGGGATACTCGGCTATATCCTTCCCCTGATGATCATCACCAGAAGGTACAGCCTGAGCTTCACCGGCGAGTTCAGGCTGATCGTTCCGGACGCCGTGACGGCTGCGCTCGTGATCGTCATCGCGGCGGCCGCTATCTACCCCGTCGACGCACTCTCGTGGCTGTTCAGGCGGGGTCGGCCGGTGGACTCCGAGTATATCAAGATTCTTCTCGCTTTCAAGCCCAAAGGGGCCTGGAACTTCGCCGCGATGGCGCTCGGGCTGGGCATCATCACCCCCCTCGGCGAGGAGCTCCTCTTCAGGGGCGTTATCCAGAGCATCTTCCACAGGAACATGACCGCCGGCGCGGCGATCCTCCTCTCCGCCTTCGTCTTCGCCGCCTCCCACGGCGTGCTCTACATCATCCCCGGGGTGACCGCCCTGGGAATCGTCCTCGCGTTCGTCTTCTACAGGACCGGCGTTCTCACATACGCCGTGATGATCCACGCCGTCTTCAACCTCTTCTCCCTATACAGGCTGAACTCCCTGAGCGAGGAGACGATACAGAACTTCGAGTGGTCGGCGCCCAGCGCAGGCTGGGTCGCCGTCTCGGCGATCGTGCTTGTCGCCGCGCTCGTGCGGCTGCCCGGGCACACCGCGGCCCGGCC
>JAUWMD010000201.1 GCA_030613345.1 Candidatus Krumholzibacteriota bacterium | reverse complement strand
TCTTCTTCATCTCGGGAGGCTCGTTATGAACCGCGAGCTGCTTGTAATGATCGGAAAGGCGATCGCCTCCCTATTCCTCATAGCTAACTATGGCCTGATCCTTTCGGGTGTGATGTACAAGATCATAGCGAGGGTACACGGCCGGTTCGGCCCGCCCGTCTGGCAGCCGTCCATCAACCTCGCAAAGCTCCTCTCGATGCGGACAGCCGTCTCGCACGGGATCATGTTCTACCTCGGTCCCGTTTTCAGGATCACGGGAGGCGTCGGGCTCTACCTCCTGATCCCGGCGGTCTACGGATCCTCGTGGCTGAGCAATTTCAGCTTCAGCGGCGATATCATCCTCGTGCTCTACTTCATATTCTTCGGAATGCTCGGGATGGCCCTCGGCGCCGCCGAGAGCGGACACCCCTACTCGGCGATCGGCGTAATGAGGGGACTGGCCCAGAATACTGCATCGGAGCTCCCCTTCGTCCTCGCCGTCCTTGCGCTCGTCGCGCAGTACAAGACACTGTCTATCACAGGTATCGTAGCGGCCCAGCAGGGCGGCTTCGCCAACTGGACCCTGTTCACCAATCCGCTCGCCGTGATCGCGGCGATGCTCGCATTTATTGGCATGATGCACAGGTCGCCCTTCGACCTGCATCTCGCGCCGCAGGAGATCCCGGTCGGCCCGCCGACCGAGTTCCACAGCAGCTACCTCTTCATGATGTCGTTCAACCGCGCCTTCTTCGGCTCGGCAAAACTCGTTCTCTTCATGAACCTCTTCTTCGGCGGTGCGACCTCGATCCCGGAGATGGTAGTAAAGACATTCCTGATAATGCTGTGGACCGTATTCGTAGGAGCCGTCTTCCCGCGCTACCGCCTCGAGCAGTCTGTGCGCTGGCTGCTCAAGGTGCCGGCGATGATCGGACTGCTCGCCTTAGCGCTGCAGATGTTTTAAAGGACAGCAATATGGATGACAGGAAAATGAAACACAGATCACCCGTCCCGGAAGAGGAACTCCTCTCCCCCGATGCATTCCTCGCTCCCGAGGAACGCGGTCTCTTCTGCCAGGACAGGCCCGAGCCGGTCGAACCGTCGAAGGTAAAGATCATCCGCGATTTCTGCAACTGGGCGCAGGCCAACTCGGTATTCATCCTCGCCTTCGGAACGGGATGCGGGGCGATCGAGATGAGGCCTCTGTTTACCGCCCGCTATGATATCTCGCGCTACGGGATGTTCCCTAGACCGACCCCGAGGATGTCGGGCCTCTTCATCATCGGCGGATACGCCTCGGTCAAGACGATGAAGAGGATCGTGCGAAGCTACGAGCAGATGCAGAACCCGAAGTTCGTGATGGGGCTGGGAAGCTGCACCGTCAACGGCGGGATGTACTGGGACAGCTACAATACGGTCAAGAGGCTCGATCACTACATACCGGTCGATGCCTATGTCGCCGGGTGCATGCCGAGGCCCGAATCACTGATAGCGGGATTCAACCGCATCAAGGAACTGATCAAGGCGGGCAAGGCCGAGGGCGCGAACGAATACGCGAAGAACTTCGAATGGTACAAGCGCAATCAGCGAAGGATCATCAAGGACTGGAACATGCCGGAGTACAACTGGTAATTAATATGGAAGAAATACTGAAGATACTGGGAGATCGTTTTGAGGCAATAGAGCCACGCATGCGCCGCGCCGACCTGTCGTTTATAACGGTACCTGGAAGCCGGGCAGTCGAGGCGGTCACCTGGATGCGCGACCACGGAGGATTCACCCATCTCGTGATGATCTCCTGCGTCGACAGGATCGAGGAAGGGGTCTTCGAGCTCGTCTACCTTCTCAACGATCCGGTCGCGTATCTGGACATCGGAATCTGCGTCGAGATCGACCGCGACAATGCCGAGATGGAGAGCATGCATCACCTCTGGGCGGGCGTGAGGGTCTACCAGAGGGAGCTGCGCGAGATGTTCGGGATAGACTTTCCCGGCAGTCCCGGCGTCGAAGAGCCGATGATCCTCGAAGGGTGGGACGATATCCCCCCGATGAGGCGCGACTTCGATACGCTCGAGTACGCCGAACGGACATATTATCCCCGCGAGGGGCGTTCGACGAGCGACCCGGCGACCGAGATGGAAGAACGCTCCTATCCTCTCGATGCCGGTGTGAAGCGGGGCATCAAGGACCTCGCGAGGTCGGGATATGGTGATAAAGAAAACACAAAGGACGAAGGATGACCTGCAGATCCGGACATAACGATCCCTGGTACCCCTCCTGGGCCGACCGGCCGCAGGTCGACCTCGAGTCGGAGAAGTACCTGAAGATCTGGCAGGGACCCCAGCATCCAGGCGTTACGGGTAACATGGCGCTCGAGCTCACCGTCGAGGGCGACCTGGTCGTAGACTGCAAGGTACATGTCGGATACCTGCACCGTGGGTTCGAGAAACTCATGGAAAGACGGAAGTACATGAACTGCTTCCCTATCGTATGCCGGATCTGCGTCCCCGAGCCTGACTTCAATGAGTACCTCTTCGCCGCTGCCGCCGAAGAACTCGACGGTATAGAGATCCCCGAGAGGGCTAAATGGATACGCGCGCTGACACTCGAGCTGGCGAGGATCGCGTCGCTGACTATGGGACTCGGCGGACAGGCAGGCGCGTTCGGCCTCGGCACGATAGGCCAGTGGTGCATCGTCCACCGCGATTACCTGCTCGACCTCTTCGAGGAGCTGTCGGGGCACAGGATCTATCACATGTACATACTGCCCGGCGGCGTGAGGCACGACCTCACCCCCGGCTTCGCGGAAAAGACCGAAGCAGTCCTCCGGAAGATCGAGAAACTGATGGACGACGTCCAGAAGGTGCTCTTCGACAACGCCGTCATAATTGCGAGGACAAATGGACTAGGGGTCATACATAACGAATGGATCGACCCGTTCGGTATAGTAGGGACCAACGCGCGCTGCGCGGGCGGCACCAGGGACGTCCGGAAGGACTACCCCTACCTCGTCTACGACCGTCTCGATTTCGACGTGATCACAGGCAGCCGTTCCGACGTGTACGGCAGATCGCTACTTCGAAGAGACGAGATCCTGATGGCCTGCGATCTCGTAAGGCAGATACTCAAGAATATGCCCGAGGGGCCGGTCAGAACGAAGCTGCCCAATCCCCTGCACTGGAAGATACCCGCCGGCGAGACATACGTCCGCGCCGAATCGGGCCGCGGAGAGATGGGATATTTCATGGCTTCAGACGGGAGCGAGTTCCCGAGAAGGATCCACGTACGGGGTCCGAGCTATACCCACGCGATGGCACTCTTTGAAGAGATGATAAGGGGTGTCAGCATAGCAGACGTCGCGGGACTGATGACGTCGCTGCAGACATGCCCGCCGGAGATAGAGAGATAGTGATGTGGAAGCTTAGAGATATAATATCGCCCTTCTACGCGTGGAAGCGCGCGTTCGAGAAGCCGTACACGATAAAGAAGCCGCTGGTCGAGCGGGACGGGGCGGATCTCTACCGGGGATTCCACACGAACGACCTCGGCAAGTGCATCGGCTGCGGCTCGTGCGAGGAGATATGCCAGAACGCCGCCATCGACATGAAGCGTGTCGAGGGCATCGAACCGTCGAGCGGCGACAGCGGGCTTCGTCCAGCGATAGATTACGGGCGGTGCTGCTGGTGCGCCCTCTGCGTCGATATCTGCCCGACCACCTCGCTCGCTATGTCGAACAAATACAACTGGATCTCGGACGACGGCGAGGACTGGGTCTTTACGCCGGGCGTCGATGACGGCGGATGGAACGAGGACGAGCTCGGATACAGGAGGGCCGACTGCGCCTGGCTCCTCGACCCTGCCGAACAGAAGATGCCGGTGATCGACCCCGATGTGCGTAATAAGCATTTCGATGAGATGGCCCTCGGATACGGTGACAGGGAAGCTCTCGACGAGGCAATAAGGTGCCTCGACTGCGGCCTCTGCGTCGAAGCCTGCCCCACACACATGGATGTCCCCGCATATATAAGATCGATCAGGGACTGCGACCTCGATGAAGGGCTCCGGCTCCTCTACGATACGAATCCCTTCTCGGAGAGCTGCGGTCGCGTATGCACTGCGAAGTGCCAGGACGCCTGCGCGCTGGGGCATCTCGGCGGGCCGATAATGATCAGGTGGCTCAAGCGGTACATCACCGACAACACACTAGAGCGCAGGAACACGATACTCGGCGTCGACAAACGCGCTCCCCGGACGGGGAAAAAGATCGCCGTCGTCGGAGGCGGTCCCTCCGGCTTAACCGCCGCATTCTACCTCGCCCGCTTCGGTCACGATGTGACCGTATTCGAGCGAGCGGAGAAACCTGGCGGGATGCTCCGTACTGGTATACCCGACTACCGCCTCCCCGCCGACGTACTCGCGAGAGAGATCGATGTGATCCTCGATTCAGGTGTGGAACTTCGCACCGGTGTAGATATCGGCGGCGAAGTGACCGTAACCAGGTTGAGAGAAGAATATGATTCAGTATATATATCTGTCGGCGCGCAGGAAGGATCGAGCATGCCTATCGAAGGCATCGACCTGCCGCGTGTGCTGATCGGTGTCGATCTTCTCGCCCGTATCGCCGCCGGTGAGCGTCCTTCCCTCGGCGACACTGTCGCCGTTATCGGCGGAGGCAACACGGCTATGGACGTATGCCGTTCGGCGGTGAGACTCGGCGCAGAGACTGTCAACATCCTTTACCGCAGGACCGAGAAAGAGATGCCGGCAGACGCCGAAGAGATCGAGGAGGCGAAAGAGGAAGGCGTCGAGTTCGAGTTCCTCGTCTCCCCCGTTCGCGTCACGGAAAAGGGCGAAAAACTCGACGTACAGTGCCAGAGGATGGAGCTCGGCGAACCGGACGACAGCGGCAGGCGCAGGCCGGTCCCGATCGAGGGTTCCGAGTTCACAGTCACGGTCGATACCTGCGTAATGGCCGTCG
>JAUWMD010000127.1 GCA_030613345.1 Candidatus Krumholzibacteriota bacterium | reverse complement strand
CACTCCCGTCAGAGACTGACCGCTGAGAAGATAGAGGTACAGGGTGCCTCCCAGGAGGATCGTAGCGGATCCTGCGAGGGATGCGATCAGAACCGCGGGTTTGCCCCCGCCGAGGGACCTGGTGAGTACTCCGGCGAGCAGGGCTGCTGCCGGGAAGGCTACGAGGTAGCCGCCGGTGGGGCCGAACAGGACTGCCGGGCCGAAGGTCATACCGGCGAAAACCGGCGCTCCGGCAACACCAATGCCGATGTACGCGATCATCGCATAGAATCCGTCGCGCGGGCCGAGGACGATGCCTGCCAGGAGTACGAACAGCGTCTGCATCGTCACGGGAACGGGAGTGTAGGGAAGACGGACCGCGAACTGGGCCGCGAGAGCGGTGAAGCCGACGAATGCGGCGATCCCCGCGACGCGCCTGAGCGAACCCGCCATATCTTTCGATATACCTGTGTAGACCGTCGTTCTTCCGCTTATCACACCGTTCTCCTTTTTTTTCGCGTTACTGCGCGTGACCTCTGGAATCTATCCCTTTCCGCCCGATATTTCAAGCGGAAGGTGGAGAATCGTCGACGACCTCGCCGACTGATATATTGCCGAGATAATAATTCGCCGTCATCTTGATATTACTGTGGACGAGGCCGAAAGCCGCCTCGTCGACCCTTTCTATCTCGTATTCCTCCCTGACGGCTGCCAGTACTCCGAAAAACTCGAAGAGCAGCATCCGGAAGGCCATGAAATATATATAGTTGAACTCCAGTTTCTCGGTATAGGCCTCCCGGTCCTTCCCGCGGAGCGCGGCGAGCTCCCCGAACTCCTCCCCGCCCTTGCCTCCGAGCAGCTCCTCCACCCTGCCGAACGCCCCGGCCCTGACCTTCTCCTCCATGCTTCCCAGTGCCACGGTAATCTCTTCTGTGGCCGGCTCTTTATCATTGATCCGTTCGAGCAGGTACTCGAGGTACGCCTCGCCCTCCGTGACGAGGTCATTGAGGAAAACGAGGTTCTTCTCGAGGGACTTGACGTACTCCCCGCTCTCCATACGCTCCTTCTTGGCGGCAAGCATGCTCGAGATGTTCTCCCTGTATACATCCGGAGCGGGATAGTTCTCGCTGACGTGCTCCGAGAAGGTCGCGATCAGCGCCTCTATGTCGGCCTTCTTCTTCGTCGTCTTCTTCGTCTTCCCCGCCACTGTTTATCTCTCTCTCTTCTCTTTCTTCTCGGGCTCGCCATACGGTGTCCCGATACCTACAGGAACAGTCACAGCCCCTCCCTCGTACAGGGGGTCGGGCACGATACTGCCAAGCCTGAACGAGTAGAGTCTCATATCCTCCGAGACGAGCGTGACGATATCGCCCGACCTGCCCGAATACGAGGACAGGAAGGGTATCCAGCCCGCCTCGTAGGTGCGGTACTCACCCTCTGCCCTTGCGATCTTCATTATAGTGCCGCCGGTCATCTGAACGATGACGCCGTCGGAAGACATGTCGATGATGTCTATGCGACCCGGGAAGGGCTGCCGCACGACCTCTTCGAGTTTTTTTGGATCGTAAAGGACCAGGGTATCGCCGTGAGTGCCTCTTCCCTTGTGGGTCACGACCACTCCATCACCGGCAAGGCCCGCGCTGGTCTTGTCCGACGACGAGATTTCGACCTGCCTGAGCCGCTCGGGGTTGTGGCCCGGCCTTATCTCGTACTCCATGACGGTCTTCTTACCGAAAGTGAGAAGCCTGCCGTCGATCATGATTATATCGGAGACCGAATTACCCATGTTGACGTAGCGCTTCGTCCTGAGGCCATCGTATTCGTACGTATGGCAGAAACCGTTGTCGGCGGTTACGTATATGGCGTCTTCGGCGGCGATCACGCGGATGACCTTACTGCCCAGCAGCGCCTCACCCGTCAAGACAGGCTTCCCGTCTTTCAATTCCATGAGGTAGAGCCGCGCCTTCTGCTTGAAGTTCGCCGCGCATACCACCCTGCTCCCCCATCTCGAGGCATCGACCAGGTCGGCCTTCTTGCCGGAGAGCTCAGCGATTACAGTAAATCCTGAAGTCGACCTGCTCTCGAAAACCTCCTCCGAGCTTCCAAGAACGAGGTCGAGTTTCATCTCTCGCCGTTCGTTCGCGACGAGTGCGAAGAAGTCCCCCGAAGAGGGACTGCCGGCCGTTTCCGCGGGGCTCCCCTCCTCACTGCGGAAAAATCTCAATCCCCTCACCGTCAGCATCGAATCGACAGGGATCTCGCAGTCGCCGTACGAATCCGACCTGACGGCCGGGTTGACGCTGATCCTCATTTCCTCCCCGCTCTGAACCTTCAGCGACGGGGTTACCTTTCCCCGCCTGTCGACATCAGGATTCTCCTCGTCCCTGTAGTACGGGTTGTCCTCCGGCAGGAGAGCGAAGTACAGGAACCCCGATGCTGTCTCCCCCGGCCCTATCGTAACCGGATCGAAGTTGCCCCCGCGTCCAGCGGGGAAGAACGAGTTGCGCAGAAGCGGCCTGTACTCCCTCGTGTACTGAATGCCCCTGACGATATAGTAGATGCCGAGCGGCCAGATGATTATGCCGCCGACGACATGCTTCGCGCGGATCTCCTTATAGTTGGGAACATCGGCCTTCCCCTTGATATACATCACCGCTTCGAGGGGATGGATCGGGTCGAGACTGTTGTCGCCCAGCTCGAGGGTGAACCCCCTGAACGTCTCGCTGAGCGGGAGATAGTTGAGGTTGTGGATCTGGACCGGACGGATATCGGCATTCTTCACCGTCACGTAGACCGGGACGACTCCGCTGTCAGATGGATAGCACTTGAACAGCGCCTTGAATACCGACGGGTCGTCGATCAGTGTTGCGGCAGCCTCTATACCTCCGCCCGGGACGAGATGCTCGTCGCCGATATCGGTGAGGACCACCTTTTTACTGCATGCTGATGATAAAACGACCAGAGCGACCGCGAGGAACAGGGCGCCAGATCTACCTGATGTCATTTTTAAGTCCCTCCAGGGGCACCGTCCTGCCAAGCGGGGTTACGTTACAATACTTCTCCATCGTCTGCAAGAAGCACTTATTTTCGCAGAAACCCCCGGAGAGGTAAAGATGTTCCGGCCTGCCGCTGAAATCGAATACGTTACGGACCATTCCGTGGAGAAACATTGCCACCGCCTCCTCCGGCGGGGTGCCGGTGGAGACATGCTCGAGTACCTTTTCCATGCCGAATACGCCGCAGGTGACATTGATCCACTTCCCCTTAATGGGAAGCCCGTCGAAATCGACCTCGTAATAGCTGCCTAGCAGTTCTATGGTCGCGCCTGTCGATGAGCCGCAGGCGAGGTTCCAGTCGAGCTTCTTGATCTTGCGGCCTGAGAAGCGGACGAACTTCACGTCCCTGCCGCCGACGTCGACGATCGAGAAATCTTCCTCCTCAACGAGGGCGAGGCTTCCCTCGGCGAGGGCGATAAGCTCGTTCTTGTAGACTTTACAGCGTTTCTTGCCGCTGTGCCCCGTAGCGACCTCGAAAAAGAGGTCTTCGCGGCGCACCAGTTCTCTCGTCGAGATGATCTCCAGCTCGCCGGAGACGGTCTCGAGTATCTTCGTCCATGAGCTGCCGCAGTCGGCAATCAGCATCGGATTCTCCATCGGGCGCCGCAAAGCGCCACTCTATGATAACTTTATAAACGCCTCGACCTTCGCGAGGATCGAGTCGTTGATCTCACGGTGACAGTCGACGGCTATCCCGCCGTACCTCTCGGCGAGGTTGTGGGCGAGATCCTGTTTCGCGCAGAAGCTCTGGTGAAAGAATACCGTCGGGACGCCATCGTCGACCATGCACTCGAGCTCGAGGTCTGCCGGCCTCCCCGCCTCGACGCACCTTATCCAGCCGAATATATGGGTCGTATCGGGAAAAAGATCGAGGAGCCTGAAATCGTTCGGCGGCACCCCCCAGAAACCGTGTGTCGGCTCGCATTTCTCAGGAGGGTCGGACGGCGGAGAAGGATCGATGATCGTCTCCATGATCCTGTCGACTCGGCCGGGGAGCGGGCCGCGGCCGGTCGACCAGACCAGCGGCCTCTCCTCGAACTCCTCCTCGGTGAACCTCGACTCGATGACGTCGAGCCCCATCCCCTCGAGGATCCACGCGGCGTGCCTGCCCCGGTCGCACTTGTCCTCGCCTACAGCGGCGACCACGGCGGCCAGCCTCCCGCCGAGCTCTGCTGCGTTGTCTACTATATTCGCTATGATCCGGCAGGTCGCCCTCGGCAGGAGCCCCGAATCGGGCGCACCGGAGTAAACGTCGAGGTCGACCAGAGGAAGGCCCGCGCCATAGCGATCCCTGACCTCGCGCAGAAGGGACCTGCGCGGAAAGCCGAAATAACCGATGAATTTTTCCTGATTGTCAGTCATGGACGTACCAGATGGAGCAAGATGCGCGGAGAGGGGGCTACTGCTCGCCGTTCTCTACCCGCTCCATCGCTACGATGATCTGCTCGGGACGTTCGGCCTTCAGGAGCTTCTGCCGGAATCCGTCGACCTTGATCATCTTGACTATCTTGGCGATCGCCTGGACATGGGGTCCCGACTCGGTCGACGGGGCGATCATCAGGAAGAAAAGATGCGAGGGCTGCCCGTCCTGGGCCTCGAAATCGACGCCTTCCTTCGATATGCCGACCACTATGCGGAGCTTGTCGACCGCGTCGCACTTCGCGTGAGGTATCGCGATACCCTTCTCCAGGCCGGTACTCCCGTCGCGTTCCCTGTTCATGACAGCCTCGAGTATCGTATCGGCGTCGCAGCTGCCGCAGTGCTCCGACATATGCTCGACGAGCTCCTCGATGACCTCCTGCTTGTCGGTTCCCTCGAGGTTGAGCTTGATATGCTCGGGTCCGATATAATCAGTAAGCCTCATCTCAATACGCCTCCCGTGATGCATCCTCCGGACAGTCCGGAGATGGGATAACATAACCAACCCCGGTCCGGATGGCAAGAGCCGCCGCGCGACGGGGCCGCAGCTACAGGTCGTCGAACATCCTCTCTATCCGGTCCCTGCCCCGTACAACCATCACGGGACACTTGACCTTCCTCAGTATCCTCTCGCCCTCCTCGTAAAACGAATCCCTCAGGCTGAGCACCTCGCCCAGCTCCCCCTGGACGAGAAGGTCGGCGGTACAGTCTTCCGCCTCGCGGGCGACCTCCTCGTGCACGACCCCCTTCCTGAGGATCGGCTCGATCTTGAGGCCCTTCCTGTCGGCGAGCTTGACGATATAGTTGAGATATCTCTTGCCGTCCTCCTCGAGGTCCCTCTCGTAGTCCATCTTCTCCATCTGCACGAAGATCTTCGCCTTGAGGAGCTCGGCCAGAAGGTTCTCGTTGACCACGTACATGGCCCTCAGCGAGCAGCCGTAGGCCTTCGCCATCGCTATGGCCAGCTGCGCGGCGGTGATGCAGGATTCGCTTCCGTCGATATAGAGCAGTATGGTTCCGAGCGGATTACTCATGAAACTACTCCTTTTTTCCGCAAGAGGCGGTCCTTGACGAGCTTCAGGACAAAGAACGCCTCCCTCTCGGATTCCTCGAGCGCCATCTCGATATACTTCAGTGTCTCGTCATAGTCCGGTATGAATATCTTCTCGAGGGCGTTCACCCTCCTTATCGTCTTTCCCACCTCTCGCGAGAGGCGCATCAGCGATATCCTCGCCTCGGCGAGCGTTCCCAGGAGCCGCAGGACCTCGCGGAATTTCTTGATCGCCTCGTCTATCCAGATGCTGCTCTCCGCGGCGGCGAAGTAGGGCGAGCGATCGTCGAACCGCACCTTGACCCGCGGCAACGAGACTCCCATCACCCTCTTCTCGGAAAACGATATGTCCGATTCGATGTTCATCCCAAGAGCGATCATATTGATCTCCCTGCGCCCCATTCTGAGTATCGCCTGGTCGAGGGCCTCGAACGCCTCGCCGAGCTTCGCCTCGACTTCTTCCTGCGCCTCGACGGCCCTGTCGATAAGGCCCATCAGCTCGACTATGAGGATCTTGCGCTTCTGATCGAGCAGTTCCCACCCCTCGCGGGCGAAGCCGAGGTCCTGCTTGACCTTTATCAGATTCGTCTTGGTCGGAGCCATCTCGTAGCGAGCCATGCCATTATTCCTTGCCGTAGTACTTTGCGATCTCTTCCTCGCTGATGCGGTAGAGTTCCTCTTTCGGCAGCGTGGAGATCACATTCCAACCAATATCGAGAGTCTCCGTGATAGAACGGTCCTCGTACTCGCCCTGGCTGAGGAACTCGCGCTCGAACCTCTCGCCGAACTCGAGGTAGATCTTGTCGAGGGGAGTGAGCTCCTCCTCGCCGATCACTGCGGCAAGTGCCCGCACGTCCTTGACATGCGAGTAGGCAGCGAAGAGCTGGCTGGCGATGTGAGCGTGGTCCTCCCTCGTCATCCCCTCGCCGATGCCATCCTTCATCAGACGCGAGAGGGAAGGCAGTCCCGCTATCGGCGGATAGATGTTCCTCTGGTCGAGCTCACGCTCGAGAACAATCTGGCCTTCGGTGATGTAACCGGAGAGGTCCGGCACTGGATGCGATATATCGTCATTGGGCATCGTGAGGATCGGCATCTGGGTGATCGAGCCGGCGATCCCCTTCACCATCCCAGCGCGCTCGTAGATCATCGAGAGATCGCTGTAGAGGTAGCCTGGGTAACCCTTCCTGCTCGGGATCTCCTCACGGATCGTAGAGATCTCGCGGAGCGACTCGCAGTAGTTCGTCATGTCGGTAAGGATCACGAGCACGTGCATGTTCATGTCGAAGGCGAGGAACTCTGCGGCGGTCAGCGCCGTACGCGGCGTCACGAGCCTCTCGACCGACGGGTCGTCGGCGAGGTTGAGGAAGAGGACGACCTTCTCGAGCACGCCCGCTTCCTCGAAGTTCCTGATGAAATATCTCGCCACGTCGTGCTTGATCCCCATCGCGGCGAACACGACCGCGAACTGCGTGTCCTCCCCGATCAGCTTCGCCTGGCGTGTGATCTGCGCGACGAGTTTGTTGTGCGGAAGGCCGGTGCCGGAGAACACAGGCAGCTTCTGGCCGCGCACGAGGGTGTTCATCCCGTCGATCGCCGAGATGCCGGTCTGGATGAACTCCCTCGGGTACTCGCGCGCCGTCGGGTTGATCGGAAGGCCGTTGACGTCCATCCGCTTCTCGGCCAGCGGCGCCGGGCCGTCGTCTATCGGCTGGCCGAGCCCGTTGAAGACGCGCCCCAGGATCTCGGCGCCCGCACCGAAGTGGAGCGGCTCGCCTTTGAAGCGCACCCTCGTCTCGGGTATGGAGAGTCCCGAGGTCCCCTCGAATACCTGGATGACGGCGGCCTTCTCACTGCTCTCGAGTATCATCCCGAGCCGGACGTGTCCGTTCGAATCGACCACCTCGGCGAGCTCGTTGTAGCCGACGTTGTGT
>JAUWMD010000280.1 GCA_030613345.1 Candidatus Krumholzibacteriota bacterium | reverse complement strand
GTCCCTGACGGCTGAATTTATAAACTTCAGCTCGCGGCTAAACATCCTCGATGCGCACGGCGAGCCGGTGCTCGACGAGCGCGGGCAGCAGATGTACGGATCCGGGAGGGGGTACGATATGGAGAACGAGGGCGGCCTCGTGATGGACGGATCGCCCATGTACGCCCAGGGGTACTATCTCGGCAGGAGGATCTTCAAGCAGGGCGCCGATGTGCTCAAGGTCTACGAGTCGATCTACACCACATGCGACTACAGGAAGGCGCACTACTCGATGCGCGCCGGCAGGATGAAGGTCTATCTCGACGACAAGATCGTATCCGGCCCGATAACTCTCTACATCGGCGAGATCCCCTGTTTCTGGCTTCCGTTCATGGTCAACTCGATACGCCGCGGCCGCCAGTCGGGAATCCTCCGCCCTAACTTCGACATCGGCTTCAACAGCCGTGACGGCCGATTCATCAGGGGGCTCGGGTACTACTGGGCGACGAACGACTACACCGATTTTGTGCTTACGGCCGATTTCAACGAGGAAAGAAACTTTCGAGTACACCTGACCAACAGGTACAAGGTCAGGTACGTGCTCGGTGGAAACGTCAATCTCGATTTCTTCAGGGACTTCAACAGGAAATCGTATGAATGGACGTTCAGGTCGAGCCACAACCAGAAGTTCGGCAGGACCGCCTCTCTTCGCAGCAACCTCAGCTTCGTGAGCAGTGACGAGGCGCCGTCTTCGGTCTACCGCGCCGACGATGTTGCCCGAGTAGTGGACAGGCGGATATACTCGACCGTCAGTTTCAACAAGAACTGGGGCGGCACGCGACTCGGCCTCTCAGCGAGCAGGAACCAGAAGCTCAACGTCAGCCCCGACAACCCGAACGAGGTGAGCATCTCCGGCACTTTTCCATCCCTGTCACTCAATCTGCCGAGGATGTCGCTGTGGTTCGGCGAGAAGCACTCGGGCTCGGATAAGGGCGTCTGGGAGGGGATCCTCCGCGAGATCACATGGGCGCCCAACCTCAAGGCGACACGGACCACGTCGCAGAGTGACGCGAGAAGGAAGGAAGATATTACGGCGAGCTCCGGCGCGTCGCTGAGCAAGCAGAACAAGTTCATCGGCCTGAACATCGCGCCGGCGGTCGGGCTGAACTGGAGTTACGCCAAGACACTGAAGGACCAGATCAATCCCAAGTATGTCCTTATGCCCCAGCCGGCCGTCATGGGGGGTGACACCGTTTCAGTGCCGATAACGGTCGATTCCTCGAACAATCTCCTGAGGATCATCCTCAACGGCTGGGAGAGCGACGACATCACGATAACCGATGGCGTGTACAACACCGGCACCTCGCTTGCCTTCGAGATCGAGAGCTCGATCAACTCCTGGTCCGGCTGGGGATCGGACCAGGTGACCATCGACTGGCTTGACAACGGGGACGGAACGGGAAGCTTCAGGTTTACGTCCAACCTCGCGGGGACGAAATCCTCGATCGAATTCATCGATATCGCCAATGCGATCTATCCCGCGATCGGTATCACGCCGGGGATGCCTGTATACGGCACGGACCTGTCGGGCCCGACACCGGACAGCAGGTACAGGAACGAGGTGTCGATGCGCTTCTCCCTCAGCATAGGGACGACAATGTATGGAGTCTTCTATCCGAAGATAGGCTCCCTCGTCGGGATCCGTCACACATTCAACCCGTCGATCTCGATGTCGTACAAACCGGCACTGACGTCGAACCAGAAGGCGTCGCAGGGGTACAGCTGGTCGCTGAGGAACGTGATCGACCTGAAATACCTTAGGGACGGCCAGGAGACGAAAAAGAACAACGCCTTCACGTGGAACATGAGCGGCACGTACGATCCCGAGGCGCCGGAGAGGCAGTTCTCGAACATCCGGTCGAGCATCAGGACGTCGGTCGGCAAGCTCGCTTCGATATCTTTAAACAACACGGTCGATCCCTACGAACGGGAGATCCTCTCGACGAGTTTCTCGGCGAACATGAACTTTGGCGGTGGTTTCTCGTGGCTCGGAAAGTGGGATTTGCCGGAGCACGAAAAGATCAGGGTGGCGAAGGATCTCGGCTCGGTACCGGATGAGGAGCCGGACGAGCTCGACACGTACGACGACTTCGTCTCCGATTTCGAGGAGGAAGACTGGGGGTCCGAACAGTCCGGCAGATCGGGGCGGCCCGGCGCTCCGGGACGGGGCACGAGCTGGTCATTCAACCTTGGGTACAGCTATTCGGGTTTCGGCGGTTTGAGCATGTCCAGCCCGACGAGCAAGGTCGACATGAGGGGAAACCTCAACCTGACGAATAACTGGAAGATAACCTTCAGCTCCTATTTCGATATCGAGCGGCGCGAGTTCACGTCGCAGCAGTACAGCGTTACAAGACAGCTCCACTGCTGGCAGGCGGGATTCGTGCACCGCAGGTTCGGCGACGAATACTCCTACTACTTCCAGATACAGATCAAGGCCCACCGCGACCTCCAGTATGAGCAGGGAAAGCGGGCGATCGGCGGAATGATACCGGGATTCCTCAACTGAGGAATCCCGGTCGGACCGGTATGCGTTCTCCCTGTACCGTTGCGGTCTGTGGGCGTTGCACCCCCAAATAAAGTGATGAGGACGGGATAAATCGAACATAAAAGTCTTGACAGCCCCATGAGGCCGCGTTAATCTGGCGCCAGTTCAATTACGAAAGTGAAGGAGGTGATACGAAATGAACAAGACCGATCTAATAGAGAAGGTCGCAAAGAAGACCGGCATGACCAAGAAGGATTCGGCCATGGTAGTAGACGCGATCTTCAGTACCGCTCCGAAGGAAGGCATAATCGCGACCGAGCTCGCGGCCAACAGAAGGGTGCAGATCACTGGATTCGGCACATTCCAGACCCGCAAGCGCAAGAAGCGCAAAGGCCGCAACCCACAGACGGGCGAGACCATCATGATTCCGGCGAGCAAGTTCCCCGCCTTTTCGGCCGGCAAGTCTCTCAAGGGCCGCGTTGCGAAATAACAGGGGTTTGCATTATAGTGGGGCAAAGAGAAGATTTTCACTTTGCCCCTTCTTCTTGAG
>JAUWMD010000187.1 GCA_030613345.1 Candidatus Krumholzibacteriota bacterium | reverse complement strand
ACCGCAAATACCGACAGGGACGGCTACGCCTCCGCATTGTTCAGGCTGGGTTCTGTTTCCGGCGCCCAGGCGGTCGGAGTCAGGTCGGGAAGCGATTCCACGACCTTCAATCACACCGCCGAAGCGCTGGGATGCACCGAGGAAAATCCCGAGGGCGCATGCCAGTGGCCGGCAGGCCATGTTTTCATAACAACGACATCCTCTTCGATGATAACCGTCGGGTCCGTCCTGATCGACTTCGACCCCGAAACCGGGGCGACGGAGATGATGCTCGAGACGAGTATGATCCTGCGCGACATCGACTTTTCTTCGAGGGGAGAGATGTTCGTCACAACTTCAGAGAAGGTATACAAGGTCGAACCGGGCACAAAGAACCTGGTGGAATACGCGGACATTCCCATTCTGACGGGCAGCGAGATAGAGTTCAACATGGGCGCGGTGCTGCTGCTTGTCGGCAACACGAACGTCTACACGATCGGCTGCCCGGGCCGGAATGCCGTGCAGATCGCCGAGTACTACATCGTGAACTATGAGAACCTCGCGGCAGACCCGGTGACGCGAGATTTCTACATCGCAACAGGTAACGGACCGCTGTACAACATCTTCTACAACGAATGGGACGGCAGGGGCGACGTGACCAACAGCGTGAAATTCGAGCTAAATACCGGCATTGGTTCGCCGAGGGGGATGTGCGTCGACATGGAGGGCTTCCTTTACGTCACCATCGACAGCAACGGCAACTCGAGAAGCGTCGCCAGGATCAAGCCCGGCTGGACCGAGGAGCCGAAGTGGTTCGACTTCTACGACTATTTCGATGGAAACAACCAGCATGCCGGACGGTGGGGTGACATCACCGGTCTCGGCGACCAGCTCTATCTCATCGACACGCGGATGAACAGGCTCGTCGTCCTCGACGTGACGGGGACAACAGACGCGGAGAAGTACTTCGCCGAATTCCCGGACGAGGTCTTCTCGCGCGACTTAAGCGATTCGGAGAGATACGGCATAGCCGCCGTTCCGGAGTGGAACGTCTGTCTGGAGCCAAACTGATCTACCGGATCATCGGCCGGTTTTCAGATTATCTGCCCTGATCATCATCGCGCTTCAGGTAATGGTCCATCCATTCGATGAACTGCCCATAGTAGAAGATGTTGTTCTTCGGCTTCAGGACCCAGTGCCCCTCATCGGGGAAGTAAAGGAGCTTCGACGGCACCCCCTGCCTCTGCAGGGCTGTGAACATCTGAAGTCCCTCGCCGACAGGCACCCTGAAATCGAGCTCGCCGTGGACGACGAGCGTAGGCGTGCTGAACGCGGCGGCGTAGTTGTGCGGGCTGAACCTTTCATAATCTTCGGGGTTGTCCCATGGCGTTCCACCGAGGTCCCACTCGGGGAACCACAGCTCCTCGGTGACCCCGTACTTGCTGGCGAGGTTGAACGCGCCGGCCATCGACACGAGCGCGGCGAACCGGTCCGTGTGCCCGGCGATCCAGTTGACCATGTAGCCGCCGCACGAGGCGCCGGCCGCCCCGATCCTCTCCGGATCGACATAGTCGCGCGCTGCGAGCCAGTCGAGCCCCTTCATGATGTCTTCATAACACTCTCCGCCCCAGTCGCGGCTGATCGAGTTTACGAACTCCTGGCCAAATCCATCGCTGCCGTGGAAATTGGGGATGAATATCACGTAGCCGGCAGCGGCAAATGTCTGCACGTT
This sequence comes from Candidatus Krumholzibacteriota bacterium, assembly GCA_030613345.1. GTDB lineage: Bacteria > Krumholzibacteriota > Krumholzibacteriia > Krumholzibacteriales > Krumholzibacteriaceae > JAUWCL01. Next base: position 3,524 of record JAUWMD010000187.1, on the reverse strand, counting down.
CCAGTTCGTGTACCACGAATCGATGAAGGCTGACTGCGGGCCGCCGTGTATGAGCATTATCGCCGGGTAGCGCCGCGACGGATCGAAGCCGGGCGGTTTGATCAGGAAGGCCTGGATCGTAGCGCCGGCCTCCCCCTCGTACCTGACCTCTTCTGCCGTGTTGATCTCGACCTCACTGAGGACCTTCTGGTTAAACGTGCTTATCCTCACCGGATCTCCGCCCTTTGAGCCGGTCTTCCAGATAGAGTGGGGATAGTCGAAGCTCCTCCTCGCGAACACGATCGTCCTGCCGTCAGGCGAGAGGGAGGGAGACGAGTTGTTCGAACGGTCTACGAGCTTTGCGATCTTTCCCTTCTTCACATCGAGGCTGAAGAGCGGCTTGTGGCCTTCATCGCCGGCCGTGAAGTATATCTTCTTCGATCCCGGCCCCCAGGTGAACTCCATCACCCACCTGTCGAGATCCGGGGTGAGCTCTTTCGTCTCGCCGTTTTTCCTGTTCATCAGCATGAGGCGCCACCTGTCAGCCTCGAATCCCGGAACGGCCTGCGCCCTCCAGGCGAGGTAACGTCCGTCGGGACTGTACGCCGGCGATTCATCCGCGGCGGGATTCCCGCCGAGGCGCTTCATATCCCCCGACTCGAGATCGATGACGAAAAGCTCGGTGTCTGTCGATATCGCCTCCATCTCTCCCGTCCTCGAGACACAGCAGATCTCCTTCCCGTCGGGTGAGAAGACGTACTCGCCGGAGCCGCCCCAGGGAAAGGTCGGAAAGTCGCGGTCGATCCCCGCGGTCAGGTCCCGCGTCTCGCCCGATTCCGCGTCAACGACGAAGAGATGGTTCCGCCTGCCGTCCTTCCACGTGTCCCAGTGCCTGTAGAGGAGGTGGTCGATGACCTTCGCTTTCACCGGGTCGTCACGCATTTCAGCCTCTCTCGCCGCGTTGCACGAGTCGTCGGGACAGTCGGGATGAACGAATGAGTAGAATGCCAGCGAGCCGCCGTCGGGCGACCATACCGGGCCGTGTGCGCCGGTGGAGATGTAGGTCAGCCGCACCGCCTCTCCGCCGGCGGCGGGGATGATCCATATCTGCGACGAGCCGCCTCTTGTCGACACGAATGCGATCCTGTCTCCCGAGGGCGACCACCTCGGATGGAAATCGGCCTTCTGGCCGGCGGCGAATCTTCTCGGCTCACCGCCGTCGAGATCTGCGATCCAGATATGCGTCCTGTTCCTGTTGGCCTCGACGTCCGGCTCCGAGACGACGAACGCAACCTGCTTCCCGTCGGGCGATATCTGCGGGTCCGAGCACCGCGTCATCGAGATGAATCTCTCGACGGTAAGCACCTCGGCGCCGTCCGCGGCGAAGGCGACTCCTGCGACGATCAGCAATACTATAAGCGACACGCTTCTTAGATCTCTCAACTTTCCACCTCCGAAAAAGAAGATGCCCGGCCTGCGCCGGGCATCGTATCGTCTGTTCTGATTCCGGCCGTCCCTCGCGGGACGGGGCGCTTCCACAGGCAGCCGGTTCCTGTCGTAATCGCCGATCACTTCTGAAGGCTTTCGACAGCCTCCTTCTCGGTGTCATATACGTCGAATATCAGGTTGAGCCGGGTCACCTGGAGGATCCCCAGGACCCTGTCGTTCGGACGCGCCAGCTTGATGATGCCACCCTTCTTCGCGAACTTCGACCTGGCCGAGACCATGATCCCCAGCCCTGTACTCGATATCCACTTCACCTTGGAGAGATTGATGACGAGATCGAGTATACCTTCATCAGCCAGTCCCAACACTACGTCGACAAGCTTCATGTTCTCAGGCCCGCCGTACATCTCGCCCGACGGGTTCAGAACGGTGATCCCGTCGACTTCCTTCTTCTTGATCTTCATCCTGTCTTCCTTTGTGCTAAAGCTCCGGCTGCATGGGCGCCGGTCAGAAACTGGTAACGGCCTCGGCCTCGGCCTCGAATGTCTCGAACACCTCCGGGATCAGCCCGCAGGTCTTCAGGACGACGCCCACTCGATCCGAAACGGACAGGAGCTTGAGAGCTGCTTCTTCCCTCTTGGCCGAAGCGTACGAAGCTATCAGCACACCCGCGCCGAGGGAATTGAGCCATTTGACTTCCTTCAGGTTGAGCAGAAACTTCCTCTGCCCGCTTTCAATATTGGCCTTGATGATCTCCTGGATTTTCTCGGATTCAGGCCCGCCGTCGATCTGACCCACGAGGTCCAGAATCAGGACTCCACCTTCATCTCTCGTAGAGACGTTCAGCATCTCGAACTCCTCCCTCTGGGTATTCTCTTAGTCATAATTTCCAAACGCACTTACGACAATAATAAGAGTATCCGCATTCCAAGACAAACGGAAAATATTCTGTCTGAGCATCGTATCACCGGTTACGAAAGCTGTCAAGGAGAGTCGAACGGCCCAGGCTGCCGTACGTATGGGATAACGGCCGTCAGACCAGTTCCACGCCGCCCGTCCCTTCGGATACCCGGCCTATTCTGAACGGTTTCCAGCGATAGTCGCCCTCCGGGACCTGCCCGGAATCAGCCTCAGGGACAATCGCAACCATCCCGATGCCCATGTTGAAGACCCTGTGCATCTCGAGATCCTCCACGCCGCCCTTTTCGGCGAGGTACCTGAACAGCGGAGGAGTCTCCCAGGCGGACAGATCGATTTCAACGCCTCGTCCCTCCGGGAGGATCCTCGGGATGTTGTCGATCAGGCCGCCGCCGGTTATGTGGGCGAGCCCCCTGACGTCGGCGACCTTCCTCAGGGAACGGACCTCGGGGAGGTAGCTCCTGTGAACTTCCAGCAGCAGGTCGGCGACGGTACCGCCGACGCCCGGCATCTCGTCGCCCGTGGAGAGTCCCGCCTCCTCGAAGACGATCTTTCTCGCAAGCGAATATCCGTTCGTATGAAGCCCGCTCGACGGGAAGGCCCAGACCGCGTCCCCGGTCACTATCCTCTCACCGGTGATCAGTTCCCGGCGTTCGACCGCGCCGATGATGCAGCCGGCCAGGTCGTATTCACCCTCGGCGTAGAATCCCGGCATCTCGGCCGTCTCCCCGCCGATGAGTGCGCAGCCGTTCGTGCTGCATCCCCTCGCCAGCCCTGCCACGACCGCCTCTATGACGCCTCCCTCGAGCTTCCCGCATCCGAAGTAGTCGAGGAAAAAGAGGGGCTCGGCTCCCTGGACCAGTATATCATTGACGCAGTGGTTGACCAGGTCCTCGCCAACGGTGTCGTGCCTGCCCGTCATGAAGGCGCGCCTCAGCTTCGTCCCGCCACCGTCGATGCTCGCCACCAGCACGGGTTCCCTGCGCCCTTCCGGCATCGTGAACCGGCCGCCGAAATTGCCTATCTGCGAGAGGACCTCTTTGCGGAAGGTCCCGCGGACCAGCTCGCCGATTCCCTTCCGGGCCCTGCCGGCGGCGTCTATATCTACTCCTGAATCCTTGTATTTTGAGCGCAATCCCGGACCTTTCTCGAATTACCTGATCTGTGGACTGTATCTGCCC
>JAUWMD010000035.1 GCA_030613345.1 Candidatus Krumholzibacteriota bacterium | reverse complement strand
TGCCGGGTCGGCCCCCGTTACCGCGAGTCCGGCCGTGTTGGAGAAGTTTCTCGGGAGCAGGAGCTCCGCCGACGCTCCAGCCGCCCTGAGCAGAACTACGAGATTCGCCAGCGTCTCCAGATCGCCGGCCGACTGGTCCTGCCTGCGGTCGGGACTGTGAATGATCACTATATTCTTCGCGCCGGCTATCATCGCCACCGCCTCTTTTATCTTCTCCTCTTCAACACCGCTCACCACTGCGGCCGCCCCGGCCGTCGCATCGAGCGCCGCGGTGAATTTCTTCCCGCCCGGCATCGTCTTGATCTTATTCGCATCGAAAGCTCCCCTGTCGATGAGGGCCTTCGTTATGCCGCTCCAGAGGATCGCGGCCGCACCTCTCATCGGGTCCATCGCTACGCTGGCGAGGTGCTGGTCGGTCATGTCGAGCGCAGAGTTCGAGACGATGAACTTCGCGCCCTTCCTGACCGCATCGATCACGTCGACCGCGAGGATCAGGTGATCGGACTCGAGCGAGGTATTGTTGCAGATGATCAGGTCGGCGCCTTTGAGACAGGACCTGTCGGCCGTCGAGGCCGTGAATCCGAGGATCCCGTCGAGCGCTCCGGCTTCGCTGCCCGTCCCGAGTATCGACAGGGAAACGATGTTATTCGTTCCTATCGCCTCGCGCGCTATCCGCGCTGCGAGGAACATCTCCTCGCTCGTCAGCTCGGGCGATACGAAGACCCCGACCTTGTCGGCGCCGTACTTCCCCGCTATCGAGAGCAGCCCCGAGACGATCTCCTGCTGGGCACCGCACATGTCGATATTCTTGCGCTTGCTGCCGCTGCGCATCAGCGGCGCGGCGAGCCTCTTGTGCCTGATAAATAACTCCTGCCCGAACCTGCCGTAGCGGCAGAGGTATGCTCCCGCCCTGTCGGGCGTCGTCGTGAAGTACCGGTCCTCGCCGAACTTCCTGACGTTCATCTCGCATGCGAGCGAGCAGAACGCGCAGTACGTCTCGATCGTCTCGTCGTAGAGCGCGGCCCTCCCGGGGAAGGGATACTTGACCGTCAGCGCGGCCGTCGGGCAGGCGTCGACGCAGTTTCCGCAGCTCACGCAGCTCGTCTCGACGAGGGGGTCGTTCATCGCAGGACGCATCTCCGTCCTGAATCCCCGGCCGACCAGGCCGATCGCCGAGATGGGAAGGACCCTTTCGCATGTCCTGATACACCTCGCGCAGAGGATGCACTTGTTCGGATCGTATATGATGTATGGATGCCGCTCGTCGACCTTGTGCTTGCGAGCGTATCCCTTGTATTTCTCCATGTCGACGCCGTACTTCTCCGCCCCGAGCCTCAGGTCGCAGTCGTAGAATCTCACGCATCCGCACGAGAGGCACCGGTCGCATTCATGGACGTTGTCCTCGAATTCGAACCCCGTCGCCACCTCTCCGAAGCTGCCGCGGCGCTGCTCGACGTCGATGTAATGGACCTCATGTCTCGGGCTCTCCTTCACGTCACCGAGTTCGGTCTTTCCGGGCTTCGCCCAGAATTCCTTGCGCACAACGAACGGCTCGGCCGGCAGATCTACACCATTGAGGAACGCGTCGATCGCTTTGCCCGCCCTCTGGCCGTCCCTGATCGCATCGATGACGACCGTCGGTCCGTCATCGGCGGCGTCGCCGCCGGCGAAGACACCCTCTATGTTCGTCTTCATCGTAGCGAGGTCTACGGCGTACGTGTTCCAGCGGGTCAGCTCTATCTCCTCGCCGTCGATACCGGTCAATCCGTCGAGGACGGTATTCTGACCGATGGACGATATCGCCATCTGGCAGGGCAGGTCGTATTCCGACCCTTCCAGCGGCACGGGGCGCCGGCGTCCGGAGTCGTCCGGTTCTCCGAGCTTCATCCGCTGGCACCTGATCGCCCTGAGCTTTCCGTTCTCCGCCACGATACCGACGGGAGCGGCGAGCTCCATTATCTCTATGCCCTCCTCGAGGCATTCCTCTATCTCCATCCTGTCGGCGGGCATCTCGTCCTTCGTCCGCCGGTAGAGCACGATGACCTTGTCCGCACCGAGGCGCCACGCCGTTCTCGCGACGTCCATCGCCGTATTGCCGCCGCCCACCACAACTACCGTTCCGGTCAGCGGCTCGGGCTTCTCGTTCATCACGGGAAGGAAATCGGCTCCGGTCAGGACGCCCTCCGTGTCGAACTCCCCCTCGACCCTCATCGGTTTGCCAGTCCACGCGCCGGCGCCGAGGAATACGGCGTCGTGCTTTTTCCTCAGTTCGTCGAGCGTGATGTCTTTTCCGACACGGACGTTGTAGTGGATCTCCGCGCCCGTCTTGCAGATATGATCGACCTCCTGGTCGATCACCTCGTCGGGAAGCCTGTAGGTCGGGATGCCGTACCTGAGCATGCCTCCCGACCTGTCCATCGCCTCGTATAGGACAGGCTTGTGGCCACTGCGTCCGAGGAACCAGGCGGCGGTCAGTCCGGCAGGTCCCGCTCCGACTATGCCGACCGTCTTTCCGGTAGAGGGCGCGCACTCGACGCCGCCGTCGTAGGCCCCTGGCACGTCGCTCAGAAAACGCTTGATCGCGTTGATCCCGACAGGCTCATCGACATCCTCCCTGCGGCAGACGACCTCGCACTTGCGGACGCAGACCCTCCCGCATATCGCCGGAAATGGATTCGTCTCGCGGATGAGATCGATCGCCTTGCGGTACTGTCCCATTGCCGAGAGGGCTATGTACCCCTGTACATCGACGCCCGCGGGACACCCTTCCATGCACGGAGACACGCAGTCGGCGTAATGGTTCGACAGGAGAAGCTCGAAAGCGGTCTTTCTCGACGCTATGATCCGCTCGTTCTTCGTCTCGACCTCCATCCCGTCGGTCACCCTCGTAGCGCATGAGGGAACGAGGTTGGCCCTGCCCTTGACCTCGACGACGCAGACGAAGCACGATCCGTAGGGCGGAAGCTCGGGCGAATGGCAGAGAGTCGGGATATCGTCGAGATCCTGCTCCCTTACGACCTCGAGGATCGTCTGCTCCGCCTTTGCCTCTATCGACTGTCCGTTGATCGTCAGCTTGATCATTTCCATCTACTCGCTCCTCAACTCTTGTAGACAGCGTCGAAGTTGCAGCTCGTGATGCACTTGCCGCACCTGACGCAGATGGAGTTGTCGATCACATGAAGTTTTTTCGGTTCGCCGGAGATGGCGTCGACCGGGCAGTTCTTCGCGCAGAGCGTGCAACCGGTACATTTCTCCGTGTCAATATTGAAGTCGACCAGCGCCTCGCATGAAGCGGCCGGACATCGTTTTTCGTTTATGTGGGCCTCGTACTCGTCCCGGTAGTAACGGATCGTAGTGAGGACCGGGTTTGGAGCGGTCTGCCCGAGGCCGCAGAGGCTCGCCTCCTTGATCCTCTCGCCGAGCTCTACGAGTTTCTCGATATCGCCCTGCTCACCCTCGCCCTTGGTGATCCTCGTGAGGATCTCGAGCATCCTCAGCGTACCCACCCGGCAGAAGGTGCACTTGCCGCAAGACTCGTTCTGCGTGAATTCGAGGAAGAACCTCGCCATCTCTACCATGCAGGTCGTATCGTCGAGCACGACCATGCCGCCAGAGCCCATGATCGCGCCTGTAGCGGGGATCGACTCGAAATCGACGGGAGTCTGACCGAGATCGGCCGGTATGCATCCCCCCGACGGCCCTCCCATCTGGACCGCCTTGAACTTGCGCCCCTCCTTGATCCCTCCGCCTATCTTGAAAACGAGGTCGTCGATCGTCGTGCCCATCGGCACCTCGGCGAGCCCGCCCCGCAGGACCTTGCCGGCGAGGGCGAAAACCTTCGTTCCCTTGCTCTTCTCGCTGCCGAACGCCGCGTAGGCGCCCGCGCCGTTGACTATGATCCAGGGGATGTTGGCGTACGTCTCGACATTATTGTTGTTCGTCGGCTTGCCCCAGAGTCCCTTCTCGGCCGGGAACGGGGGCCTGATCCGAGGCATGCCGCGCTGGCCCTCGATCGAAGCGAAGAGCGCCGTCTCCTCGCCGCAGACGAAAGCACCCGCGCCCTGCTTTATCTTGATATCGAAATCGAGTCCCGAGCCGAGGATATCACCGCCGAGATAACCCTTCTCCCTCGCCTCGTCTATCGCTATCGTAAGGCGCCTGATCGCGAGGGGGTACTCGGCGCGGCAGTAGATATATCCGAAAGAGGCGCCGATAGCCCTCCCGCAGATCACCATCCCCTCGAGTATCGCATGCGGGTCGCCCTCGAGGACCGAGCGGTCCATGAAAGCACCGGGGTCGCCCTCGTCGGCATTGCACACCACGTACTTTTTATCCGCCTCGTTGCCCGCGGCGAACGACCACTTGAGCCCTGTGGGAAATCCCGCGCCGCCGCGGCCCCTCAGACCCGAAGCCTTTATCTCGTCGATGATCCCCTCGGGAGTCAACTCGAGCAGCGCCTTCCTGAGCCCCTCGTACCCGCCGGCCTTTTCATATTCATTTATCGATTCCGGGTCGATCGTCCCGCAGTTGCGCAGCACGATCTTCTCCTGAAGGGACTGGAATTCGATCTCGGTCCCGGACCCGATCTTGCCATCCTCGATGCCCAGCGCTACATGCTTCTCGAGGATCTCGCCGCCCTTGACGTGGCGATCGAAGATCTCCTCGGCAAGCTCCTCGGTGACGCCGCCGTATATCGTCCTCTCACCGCCCGAACGGATCTCTACGAGCGGCTCGCGATAGCACATTCCGATGCAGCTCGTTCCCGACAGCTCGAAGGCGCCGGGATTCGCCTCGAGGATCCCCTCGAGTTTCTCGTAAACCTGGCGCGCGCCAGCGGAGAGACCGCATGTGCCCATTCCCACGATTACTTTCGTCATTGGAATTCTCCGGTTAGCTGTTCGATCTTGCAGGGAGAGCGGGAATCTCCTACGCCCTGTCCCTGCAGCCTGCCTCCGCTTCCGCCGCGGACGCCCTCTGTTCCTTACGTTTGACCTGTCTCAGGAGTTTACGCAGGGAGCTGGGAGTCAGCCTTCCGTGCGTGTCGCCGTCGATCATTATCACCGGCGCCAGCGAGCAGCACCCGATGCAGGCGACTGTATTGAAGGTGAACAACCCGTCCTCCGTCGTGCCGCCGACCTCGATGCCGATCTCGTCCTCGATCGTCTCGATGATCGCCTTGGCCCCCGAGACGTGACACGCCGTTCCCGCGCAGGCCCTGATGAGGTATTTGCCCATAGGCTGCAGCCGGAACTGGCTGTAAAAGGTGATGACCCCGTAGACTTCCGATTCGGGGATCCCCGTCACGCCCGAGATATAACTTATCGCTCTGCGTGGAATGTACCCGAAATGCTCCTGGGCCGATTGGAGAAGCGGAATCAACTCTCCCGGCGCCCCGTCGTACCGCCACAGACGGTAACTGAAGTTGTCTTCTATGCCGGTCGTGATCACATCTCTCCCTTCTCCCGGCGCCCCCGCGCCGGCGGGCGGGGACAGTGCACGCGACGGCTGCCCCTGAAGACAGAAAGCAGCCTTAAATTGATGATCTATATTGACTCAGGCCTCTTTGAGTTCCCCGCGGGAAGCGGGATCACTCCTCGACCAGCTTGATGACAGTCGCTTCACGGACCCTGAGAACACCGTCGATCTCGCCGAGCTTCTCGATGATCCTCGGGGTGCGGCCGACCGCTCCCTGGCCGGTTACCATGCCGACCAGCTTCGTCCCGTCCTCGATGACATCGCAGAAGATCACTTCGTCGATGAAGAAGACGGTGGTGAAGATCTGCTGCATCGCGCCCTTCTCGATATCGACTATGATGTAGCTCGTCGTCCCCGGCTGCTTAGCAGGCGTGGTCTGTTTCTGCGCCTTCACCGCGCCGGAGTAGATCTTTATGAACTCGTCGACGTCGCGGTCGAGCTTCGGACGCTCGATCTGCGACATCGAGACGACCTCCACCCCGTCCATAGAGGCGATCTTGTCGTTGAGGGTCTTGATCTCGCCCTGCGATCCGGCCTGCGCGAGGATAATGATATCGAAGTCGCCGCGAACGGCCTCGCACCTCTGGACGCCTTCCATCTGGTAGAGGTCGTTGTAGATCTGCATCGACTTGTCGGGATCGGTTATCTTGATAGTTATGTATGTGCTGACCGATTCCCTGATACTGACCTCTCCAAGCGCTTCATCCACGGCGCCCGCTTCGGTGCTCCCGGGGGCGAGCTCCTCAAGGGCCTTGACGAGATCGGGGATCTCGAACGGCTTGTCGAGATAGCCTGTATTGTGCTCGGAGAGGGCGGTGAGCTTGAGAGACTCATCGCCGAAACCGGTGATTACGAGGACGGGGAGATCGGGGTGCTGGATCTTGATCACCTTGAGGATCTTCAGCCCATCGATGTCGGGCATGAAGATATCGGTGACCAGGTAGTCGTACATGATGCCCTTTTCCTTGGCGGAATTGAGCTCATGTATGGCGGAGATCCCGTCGGGACAGGCAACAGCGCTATAGTCTTCCTGGGTAAGCCCGACCGTGAGATTACGCCGGATCTCAGCCTCGTCGTCGATGATCAGTACGCGTCCCTTCACGAGTCCCTCCTCCGATATCGAAGATTTTTCGATTGTCTGCGGTGAGAATACCGCGCCTTTTCAGTGCCCCCTCACCCCCACATCCCGTTGAACAATATACGCCTCGGTTACTCTTGTCAAATAAATTCGGTATATCTGAAAAGCGTGCAGAAAATGCGCTCCCGCCGCCAAAGCAGAAACGCTTTATCCTGTTGCAATATAAGTGCTTATGATACAAGTTCCACCGCTCCTTTACCCGTCCCTGTCATTTACACTTATCGCGGGACCGCTTCCATGATAGAATTGCATTCTCTTATAGCAGAACTGTGGGCAAACGCGGAGGAACGGCGCTTGATGGAGATTTACAAGGGCGAATTGTCCGATGTAACCCGGTATCTCGAAAGACACGATCAGATACCGCTCGAGAAAATGGAAGTGAATTTCGAGCTCATCATGGACAAGATAACGCCGTTCAAGGCGGTAGACGAGCATACGGAAATCCTCGAGATAGGCGTCGGCACGGGATGGATCCCCATCATCTGCAAGAAGAAGGGGCTCCGCTGCAAGGGGATCGAGATCAGCCCGCAACTCGTCGAGTATGCCTATGAATACGGCAGGAGGTACGGGATCGAGCCGGATATCGAGCTGGGCAACATCGAGGATACCGACATCGGCGAATCCCGGTACGATGTGATCATTGCGACAAGTGTGTTCGAGCATGTCGAACACTGGCGGGAGGGGCTAGAGAAGGTCTATCGCGCGCTCCGGCCTGGCGGTGTTTTCTTCTTCTTCTCGACAAACAGGTTTTCGCTGAGGTCGGGCGAGTTCGATTTTCCGCTCTACGGGTGGCTTCCCAACGCCTGGCGGTATCGCCTGCGGGTGTCGCGGCAGGGCGAAGATATCATGAAGCTCGGGATCGACTTCAACCAGTTCACCTTTCGACAGCTCAAGCGCGCCTTCACGAAACTCGGATATACTACGATATATGACCGGCTCGATCTGTTCTGCCTCGGCAGTTCGGGCGCGTCTAAATCAGCAAAGGGAAGAATCCTCCGCGTCGTAAACCATATCCCGCCCCTTAAGCACCTTGCGCTGCTCTTCGCGCCGGGAACCCAGTTCGTCTGCATTAAATAACGCCCGGGCAGCTATGCTATCAGGCCGGAGAGGCCTTTTCCCGCTCGCTCCGCTGCTTGATGATGATATTGTGCGTGGCGATGATCAGGCCGAACATGAACCAGATAAAGTAGGAATATTTATTGTTCCTCAGGTACTCGATCTTTATCTGGTCGAAGAGGAATATGATAACCATCACGTGCATTATCTTCATCAATGCCTCGGGAAAAGACGAGGTCGCAAGAGAGGCCCTCGCTCCCGAAAGGGTCGACTTGATGATCCTGCCGATTAAAAAGAGGAAGGCACCGAGACCGAAAAACCCGGTTATATTGAAGTAAAACAGGTAAAGACAGTGAGGCCAGAAGTCCGTAGTAAAACCCGATCTGAAGTCCCAGCCCGCTCCATGGCCGAACAGGGGATTTTCCATTCCCCTCTCGATTGCAGGGAACCACGTCCCCACGCGGTTGGCGGGAACCAGCCCCATCTCGAAGGTCGTGGCTACGACCCTCTCGTAGAGGGACCCGGAGATCGTATAGTTGGCGACGACAGTTTCCATCACCACGAGAATAACAGCCAGTGCGCCCACGATATAAGTGATCCGTACAATATTCAATTCCTTCCTCGAAAGGAACATCAGATAAACAATACCCACGAAAAGGGAAAATATCGCGCCCCTCGTGATCGTCGTAAACATCATAAAGAGATCGACAAGCAGCAGTATTCCGAAGAGCGCACGGTACAACATCCGCCTGGATCTTATGAACATGAAAAAGATAAGAAAGGCGTTCAGCGTAAAGAATTCAGCGGCCAGCTCGAAATCGTGGAAGGGTCCCCCCATCCGGATTCCCTTCATCACCAGTTTCGCCTTATGCGCGGTATACAGCCAGTTGGGAATGAGGACCCTTCCCGGAAAGAGCATCTCAAGGATCGTAAAGGCGATAAACAGCGCCACGGAGACCATCAGGATATTGAGCGTTTTTCTCAGCTTCTCCTCATCGTCCACGAAGTTGATGATCAGGATCATGAATGCCGCCGCCGAGAGGAAGTTGAATGTGTTGACAAAGGCGAGTATCATTATGCCCGGCGGGACATTCTTGAATGAGATCAGGTATGAAACGACGATCAGGATCAGGGGCAGGCGTATCTTTGGATCCAGAGTCACCCTGAATACGCCGGTTGTGACCCTCACAAGGACGACCATCACGATTATCATCATAAAGATCTCGTTGGAGGTACCCCATGAAATCGAGAAAGGAAAGGGGTACATGATCAGAAGCGCCCACAGAGCGGCAAGGGTCGAGAATTTCCAGAGAATCATGACCAAAAATCCTCCGGCCATCGCCTCGATCACCCGTTTGTTTGGATCATAGATCTGCGTGCCTGCGACAAGGCCCACAGCAGCAGTAATAACAAAGGTCTTGAGCTTCGAGAAATGCCTGCCCAGGAAACTGGTTTTACGCTCTCTGGAAACGTATGTCCTCTGAATATCCTTCATAAATCACAATTTCAGCAAGAAAGATACCTGCCGCGCCCACGGACGCCTCATTTAACGAGTATCAGCTCCCGCTGCGGATCGGACATGAACTCGCCGCCATCTTTTCTGACTACGATTATCTCCTCGATCGTCGCGACGCCGTAACCGAGTATATTGATCCTCGGTTCGAGTGTATACACCTGGTTTTCCTCTATTTTGAGGTAGGGCAGATTGCCGTATCTCTCCCATTCCGGACAGAGTAGCCCCGCTCCGTCATGAGTGCTCCGTCCCACCTGGTGGCCCAGGGCATGGGGATATTCATCGTAACCCTTCCCGACGATATAATCCCTCACGATCGAGTCTATCTCCCTTCCCTCCATCCCCGGCCTTATCCTCTCGGCGGCCATGGCTATAGAATCCCTTATTACCTCGAAGGGCCTCTTGACCTCCTCGGGAGCGTCTTCTTCCCTATCTTTCAGGAAGTACCATGTCCTCTGAAGGTCCGAGCAGTATTCCAGTGTCCTCGTCCCGAAATCGATATTGAGCACGTGACCCTTCTCGATCTTCCTGTCCTTTGGTCTGGCGTGGGCCCCGGCGGACTCCGGCCCGGTGAATACGGCCGGGCACTGGGAGCTTTCCCAGGACGTCTCGACCCCCTCCCTCTCGACCTCTCCCAGGATAAACTCCGCGACCTCTTTTTCGGTCAATCCGGGTCTTATGATCTCCGTCACCCTGGAGAAGATATCCAGGGTGAGGTCGATATTGACCTTGATCCTTCTTATCTCTTCCGGGGTCTTCCTGCCCCTCAACTTGGATACTATCCCCTCTGAACTTACGAGCGCGTCGGCGTATCTTGTGCCCTCGAGATATTTCGCGAGTGTCAGATACATCCCGTGGCTGAGGCCATCCGCCATCACGTCGTTCTCGGAATAATTGATCGCTATCTTCGACGGAGAGAATCTGTCCAGTTGCTCGATGAGCACCTTGCCTATCCCCTCCTTGTAACCTATCACTTCGTAGGCGCCCGTTTCCTTTATCCTGGCTTCATCGAGACTTCCCACGATCGCGACAGGCTCTCCTGCCGCAGGAATGATAAAGGCTGAATGCCAGGTGCAGCCTTCGCCCAGGATAAGGTCGAGAACGGGGTCGCCGGCAGTTTCGCTCTCCCTGACAAATGTGAGCCACAGGTTTGTGTTATCCTCATCGAGAATCCGCTGAGCCTGTTCTATCTTTTCTCCTATCACTCCTACCGCCCTCCTTCAAAGCTTATGGATGAATTGTACTACTAAGAATACGGATTCACCCGAATAATATCAATTTTCTTATTTCCCGCCTGACCGGTGCCCGGCGGCTCATGCACTCGATTTTGTTGAAGAAGGTGAAACCAACATGATAGAATACTGAAACTACGGGCACAATTGGTCTGTACAGAATTGCGTTGCATCGGATCGGGCCGTGTCTGGCTGCGCTGGGTGAAGGGGGGATTCGAACTGTCTGAAGAAAACGCAAAAGTATACATTCACCCGGGTGAACCGGGACGTATAGCCGAATACCTGATCGGCGAACCTCCGACCGAAGAGGAGGGACTCCTCTACCGGCGAGCGCTAGAATCGCTGGGCGCATCTCTCGATCCCCGACAGGAAAAGGCATGGCAGCTGATGCGTAAAAGCCGTTTCGTAATGAGCGTTTTCGATGCCGGCCTTGCGCTGACGGACCCATCAAACACTATCCGGCAACGGATATTCGTAATGCTCTCGATTCTCGAAGCGAGCCCCAGCCATACCAGGCATTTCCTCCCGGAGCCGTTCGGCGCGCGCCGCCTCGCGGGTATCCTGCTGAGAATGACGGTTTCGGCGCTTCGATCTGTTGCGGGGTTTATCCTTACAACCATTTATCGCGTATAATATTATGGAAAATCCGGATTATATAGTCGTCGGTTCCGGCATCTCAGGCGCGCATGCAGCGCAGACCCTCGTCGAATCTGGTGCGAAGGTACTCATGCTCGACGTGGGCAACAGGGATTCGAATTACGCAAAGCTCATCCCGGACCGGGATTTCTTGAGTATCAGAAATATCGACGAAAACCAGCACCGGTACTTTCTCGGGGACGATTTCGAGGGTATCCCCTGGGGAAATGTGAGGGTCGGAGCCCAACTTACTCCACCTCGTACCTTCATCTCCAGAGACACTGAAACGTGGCTGAGGATCGCCTCTAAGGAGTTCCACCCGCTCGAAAGCCTCGCCTACGGAGGCTTGGGTGCCGGCTGGGGAGCCGGATGTTTCGCTTTTTCGAAATCGGAACTTGAAGCAATCGGCCTGCAAAGAGACGGAATCAGGGAAGCCTACAATGTAGTAAGTGAGCGTATAGGCGTTTCGGGGGCCTATGACGACGGCGCGGATTACTGCACAGCGGATCTTGATGAACTGCAGGACCCGATCGAAATCGATCCCCAATGCGAAGACATATTGAAAACGTATTCCCGAAAGAGGAAAGCACTCAACGCCAGAGGTTTCTTTCTCGGACGATCCTCTATCGCCTTGTTGACCAGGAATCTGGGAGACCGCACCGAGACAACATACAACGATATGGAATTCTGGTGCGACTCAGGAGGCTCGACATACCGCGCGTGGATGACTGTAGATAACCTCTTGAAAAACAGGAACTTCCGATACATGGACCGGCTGCTTGTTACCAGGTTCAGCGATCGGGACAATGGCATCGAGGTCCACGCTATAGACGTCGATTCAGGCGAGCGCGTACGTTTCACATGCGGAAAACTGATTCTTGCTTCCGGTGTCCTGGGCACAGCCAGGATAGCCGTCAGGTCGTTCGAGTACAAGAAAACGCGCCTTCCAATTATTTGCAATCCCTATTGTTACGTCCCGTGCATAAGGTTCGGAATGATGAGATCAACGATGCCGGAGAAAAAAACGAGCCTCGCCCAGCTCTACCTCTTCTACGACGGAAACCACGACAACTTCAACGTCGGCGCGGCGTCGATATTCACCTACCGTTCTCTGCTGATGTTCAAGATCGCCAAGGAGGTGCCGCTCAACCAGAGCGACGCCCTCGAACTGATGAGATTCCTCCTTCCTTCGATCGCGATAGTGGGAATATTCCACCCGGAATACGGCGGCAGCGGAAAGTATGTCGAACTCGTGAAAGACGGAGATTCCCCGACCGGCGACGTTTTACGGGCGTCGTACAGCCTCTCTAAAGAGGAACGGCGCGCTCTTAAGCGGATGGACCGGGCCTATCTCGGCGCGCTGATCAAGCTGGGGTGCCTCCCGCTGAAAGTGATCTATCCTCACCACGGGTCGAGCATACATTACGGCGGCACCCTTCCTTTCAGCGAAAAGAATGAACTTCTCACCCTTTCGCAGGACGGCAGGCTTCACGGGACGAAAAAAGTTTACGTCGCGGACGGTTCTGGTTTCAAATACCTTCCGGGCAAGGGAGTGAGCCTGACGCTGATGGCCAACGCGCATCTAGTCGCCAAGAGAGCGATGGAGGGCGAATGAATGGAGACAGCAATCACCGCGGAACTATCGCAATAACCGGTTCGAACGGATTTATCGGCGGCTCGCTGGCCGGGTATTTCGCGGCAAAGGGGTGGCGCGTTCTGGCTCTACAGCGGCACACGAACGCTGAAATCCGGACACCGGTCGAATTCCACAGGTTCTCACTTCCGAACGACATGCCTGAACAGGCCATCGCAGAAGCCGATATGCTCGTTCATTGCGCCTACCAGCCATACAGCCGCAAGAACCGGGACGCCGACTCCGTAAACGAGACCGGTACCCGGAAGCTTCTCGATACCTGCAGAAAACATGGGGTGAAGATGGTATTCCTCTCCACGATGTCGGCGCACGAATCAGCCCTCTCCCACTACGGGAAGTGCAAACTGGCCCTCGAAAAGCTTTTCGACCCTTCGCTAGACCTGGTCCTGAAGCTGGGGCTCGTAATCGGCAAAAGGGGCGGGATATTCATGAGGATAGCCGATGCGATGAGAAGATTGAAATTCATTCCCCTGGTGGATGGAGGAAAACAGCCGATCCAGACACTGACCGTAAGCGATCTGTGCGAAATAATCGGCCGGGCATACGAGGAGGATATATCGGGCGAATTTATCCTGGCTGAACGTGATTCGATGAGGATGAAGGAGCTGTACGATCTCATATCGCGAAAACTGCGCCTCAGCCCCGTATACATTTCCGTGCCGTTCGGCCTCATCTACACGGCCCTGAACGCGCTCGGACTGCTTGGGATAGAGTCATCCTTCACTACGGAAAACCTTTTAGGTCTAAAGCAGCTACGCGCCTTCGACACGAACGACGCCGCTGAAGTTTTCGGGGTAGAACTTATGGGCACTGCAGCATCGATAGACAGAATGCTCGATTGAACTGCTGTACCCGAATTGCCGGTGGAAACCGAGTCGGTGCCGCCACCCGCTTTATATTACTGGGGCTTTCCCTCGAGTATATTCCTTCTTGCGCCTCAATAATGATATATATAGTATTGAAGATATGATTTATCCTGTCACAGGTTTTCACATTCTGGCACGATTTTTTCATGTGTCATAATATCACTGGTTAACCGGCAGCTGAGCTCGAATCTCCCTGCCACAGCTGAAAATCAAGGTTATTATTATATGAAGCTATCAATAATCATACCCGTGTTCGACGAAGAAATAACTATTCTGCAGGTCCTCCAGAAACTGCTGGAAATACCCTTCCCCTTTGAACCTGAATTCATCATCGTGGACGATGGTTCGACCGACCGCACGTCCCATATAATAGAGGATTTCAACAGGGATAATATTTTCAAGGTTCATACATCCCTGATAAACCTTGGAAAGGGAGTG